>DBCE01000122.1:5517-6401 GCA_002292895.1 Phycisphaerales bacterium UBA966 | reverse complement strand
CCGGCGCTTCGCCCGCCGCACAGGCCTTTGTTGCTGCGTATTCCACGGCTTACGGAACCCCGCCACCCAATGCGTTTGCGGCACTCGGTTACGACGCCGCGCGCCTTGCCATCGACGCACGCACGCGCGCCGGCAGTGATGACCCGAAAGCCATCGCCGCGGCACTGGCCGCCACCACTGCCTTTCACGGCGTCACTGGCACGATTAGTTATGCAAACGGTCCAGTTCCAAAGAAGGACGTATGGATCGTTTCAGTAACGAAGGGCGTGCGGCAACGCGAGGAATAAAAAAACTCCCGCGCTCGCCATACAGGCCGAGCGCGAGAGGGTGGGGGTGAGGGTTCACCGTCTATGCGTTCGTACCGAACGCGTCCGTCATATCACTGGCATGCACCCCAGGCGCTCAAGAGGCGCCCAAGATCCACGCCGTCTACTACGCCGTTGCCGTCAAGGTCGCCAGGACCAGAGAGTCCCCAAGAGCTCAGCATCAACCCAAGGTCCTCGCCACCAACCACGCCGTTCCGCGCGTTGATTGGGGCAATGTCTGCTGGGCACGCACCTGGGTAACTATTTGGATCCGACGGATCAGTACCCGCAATCACCTCATCGCGGTCGAGCGCGTTGTCTCCGTCGCGATCAATACCCAGTCGACGCGCCATGCCCGGAGGCACCAGCGTGTAGGTGACTTCGTTGCCACTGGTGGCACCTGCAAGGAGCGCCGCGGCGGTGATGGTTTCGCCAGTCAGGTCGCTCACAAAGCTTCCGGATTGCAGCAGCCAGCCGCGCGCTACGCCGTCACGATTTCCCTTGGCGATCAAGCCAACCTGCGTACTCTGACTGGTTGCCAAAGTGATGAGCTGCGTAATGCGCGCACTGTCATCGCCA
>DBCE01000122.1:4152-5429 GCA_002292895.1 Phycisphaerales bacterium UBA966 | reverse complement strand
TCCACATCGCGCCGTTGCGTGGCACCGGTGGCACCGGCAGGGAATCGGAAGCCAATGTTGAGGACATCTTGTAGGGTGGCTTCATCGCCACCGTGATCGAACCCAAAGCCGCGGTTGTTCACCAGCGAACTCTTGTTGGCGCCGACCTTTCGGTACGTGTCGCGCAGTGGCGAATTCTTGCGGTTCTGCGGCTCATTTGCCGGTGGCGGGGCAGGGATATCAATCTTCTGATTGGTGCCAGCGATCCCAGCGTGGCAATTGATGCACGTGAGTCCGGGAGGCGCGCCAAACAGCTGCGAGGTGTTAAAGATGGTCTGCCCAGCAGTTGGATTACCCGTGCCGCCCGTCCCCGTGACCACGCCACCAACAATCGGAATGGAAGTCTTCAGCGTGTTGTCAATGTTGCGGTTTGGGTTTGGTCCAAAGGTGAGGGACGCAACATAGTGCTCCATGCTGGCCATCTCAGTAGCGGTGATCTCGCTATCACGCCCCTGCAGATGGGTGTACGCCTCATTGAATTCCGCAAGATCATTCTTCTCGCCGCGCCAGTGGAACGGCTCGTTGCCGATGATTCCAAAGAGCGTCTGCGTTGTCATCGGGCCCTTCATCGGGTGCCAACTAATGCAGCCCGGTACTTGGCACGATTCATCAAAGAGCTGCACGGTTCCTTGGGTATTACCAATGTCCCACGCCACACGATCGCTCCGTGCATCCACATGGCACGATGCGCAGCTTGACTGCCCAAGACCGGAGGTGAGATGCGTGTCAAACAGGAACTTGCGCCCCTCCTTCACGGTGGCAGGCGTTGGATCATGGAACGCAATCCGTGCAATCTCAGCATTGGTGGCGGTGCTGACTGCAGACACCGATCCTTCAAATCGATTCAACACATAGAGCCGGCTGCCATCGGCATTCATGACTAGACCAGTGGGGCCTTCGCCAACATTAATGGTGGCGGTGCGTCCGCCGCTTGCATCAAACCCAATCACATTGTTGGAACCAAGACCAGCAACCCACGCCGTGCCGTTGGGGCTGAATGCCACGCCGCGCGGATCACCAATCGACTGCAATCGATTGATCACCGATGTGGTGGCGCTGGTGTACGTGAGGTGCGGATTCATATCAATCACCGTGCCGGGGCCTGCGCCGCCAGCAAGGCGTGCAGCCACGCACTTCACAAACACGCCATTGACATTCTGCTCAAAGCGCAGTTCGTTGCGTGATTCCATACCGATGGCAACCACATCGCCGTTGGGCGCGGTACCGATGCCGGCAAC
>DBCE01000122.1:0-4045 GCA_002292895.1 Phycisphaerales bacterium UBA966 | reverse complement strand
ACAAAGCTGGTCCAGTTGCGATTGTTTCCATCAAGCCACTGGTTGGTGGTGGTGTTCTTGCGAACGATTTGACCAACCCTTGGCGCGGTGCCGTTCGATGCAGCTTTCGCGGGGCTGAAGGTGGTTCCGGAATTCGGAGGCGGATTCACGCCCCCATACGGACCACTTGCCAGACTCACCGTTGCGTGCGGCAACATGGTGGAGTGATTACCCGATTCAAAGATGCCCAAGTAGACGGTGCTGCCATCAGCACTCGCGGTGAGCGCGCGTGGTTGGCTGCCAGCAATCGCCACCGTGGTCACAGTCGCCGGGCTTGCAGCATCAACCACCGCCAGTCGCTCGGCAAGTGACAGTGAAACGAACGCCTTCTGCGGAGTGCCAGCAAAGACCACGTCCGATGGCTCGTCGCCAATCAAGATGGTTCGGGTCACGCGCATGGTGGCAAGGTCAACCACGCTGATTGAGTCAGAGATCTGATTGACCACCCACGCTTCGGTAGCACTGCGCGCGCGCACCGACACGGGGTCAAGGCCAACCGGCACTGAGCCGCGCTTCACCGGCGAGCCACCCACCACGTCGTACACCTCCAGGCGCGCATCGGCAGTATTCACGGCGAGCAGGACGAGTCCGTTTGGCGTGAGTTCAATCGGGTGCGATTGCGGTGATTCCCAGTTCACAAACGAGCCGCTCTGCGCAACAGCGGGCAGAGCGATAGCGAGGGCGGCGAGGGCTGCTATGTGGTGAGTGCGCGTCATTGCAAGCACTGTTGCCCAACGCAGCGACTCAGGGACAGCGCCGGCGGGAATTGTGGGTGGCCACCAATGCGTCCCATTCCGGTCCGAACGCGGATTCGTAGTTCTTCCAGCGGCCGATCGACGTCCGATTTATCGGGCGCCGGACTTGCTCATGACTCAGCGTCAACACCGTGCGGGTGTTGTCCTCCGGGCGCAGCATGTCAGATTCCGGGGTAATTCCAAGCAGTGCAGTGACGCGCTGCGCATGGCCGTCCGGGTCTTCAATCAAGTCTTCGTACACAATTTCTTCGTGGCGGATCTTGAGTACGGAGAGTGCTTCCATGGAGAGTGCGCGTTCGGCAGTCATCACCTCACGGATGCCGCCAAGCGAACCGGTCCACCCAAAGTGCTTGGGATTGAAACTGGAGAGGTACAAGCTCACCGCCGTGTCTCGCGGATCACGCGTGATGTGCATGCAGCGCGCACCCGGAAGAATGGCCGCCACTGCAGGCAGCCAGTGCCACGTCTGCAGCGACTTGTCTACCAGCCACGCCTTGCCTGCCACTTCCGGGGTCCGTGCGCCGGAGAGATAGTTGCTCTGAAATACAACAGCATCCTCTGCGCTGATGGTGCCAAGTCCCCGCGGCCATGCGCCAGCATGAACCAGCGAGTCTCCAAGCGCCATGATCCCTTCGTACTCGCCGATTCCAGCGACGCATGAATGGCGGTCGAGCATTTGCTCAAGGAGCGTTGTGCCACTGCGCGGCATACCAACAATGAATGCAATGCCATCCACTTGCGGAACGCGCGGGTTGAACCACGCTTTGCCATTGGCAAGCAGTTGTCGCTGCGCATGCACATCCGCCTGCATGTCCGACAGGTTGAATGGCGAGGCGGTGTTCTGGTGGATGTACGTTGCCAGTTCCCACGCTCGGCGATACTCGCCAGCAGAATCAAGCAGCTGGACTGCTTCAAATCCGGCGTTGCGCCGCATGGACACTTCACCTGGTTCGCGGGCGATTGCCTCAAATTCACTCACGGCGCCTTCGCGGTCATCTTTCGCGCGCACGCGTGCCGCCATGATCCGGCCGCGCACATCAGTGAGCCACATGCCGCCTTGCTCAACCAAGGCCTTCATTTCCGCACGCTTTCCAGTGCGGTGCAGAATGTCTGCCAGGAAGATGGTTGCATCCAGTGCGTTCGGCGCTTTGCGTGCAATCAAGACGCGCAGGCGATCAATGGCCTTATCGCTGCGAGCGAGGTAGTGATCAACGATCGCCCACGCCATGGAAATGCGGTGGTCGCCTGTGATGAGGCGCTCCGCGCGTTCGAGCGCTTCTTCTGCAACTCGCAGGCGGTTCATACCGATCGCGCAACGTGCAACGCCAAGCCAGGCCTCGCCGTCGCGCGGGTTGCGGCGCAACATGTCGCCCGCAAGATGCTTGGCATTCATAAAGTCGCCGCGCTGCAGCAAGCGCTGAAGTTCTGCCCGTTGATTGACAGGAGGTGGCATGAAGTGGTGATGCTACTAGTGGCCGCCGCGCCGCCGCTCTGCGATTTGCGCGGTTAGTCCCACTCGGCGCCGAACGCCCACTCATAATTCTTCCAGCGCCCAATGGACGACCGGTTGATCGGCTTGCGCACCTGCTCATGGCTCAGCGTCAGCACGGTCCGCGCGTTTGATTCCGGCGCAAGGACGGTCTCTTCCATAGCCAATCCCATGCGCTTCAGGCACCGCTCCATGTGGCCGCGTGGATCGGCAACCAACTCCTCGTAGACGATCGATTCGTGCGGTATTCCAAGGGTTTGCAGGGCTTGCGGCACCAGCGCCCGTTCGGCGGCGATGATGCGGCGGATGCTTTCCAACGAACTTGTCCAACCGACGTTCTTTGGATGGAAGTTCGAGAGGAACAGGCTGACCGCCGTGTCGCGCGGTTCGCGCATGATGTGGAAACATACGGCGCCCGGCATGACGGCGGCCACTGCGGGCAGCCAGTGCCAAGTATTGAGTGACTTGTCGAACATCCACTGAGTATTGCCGCGCCGCATGGAAGCGATACCGGATAGGTAGTTCTGCTGCATGGCGAGTGCTTCATCAGTGGGCAGCATGGCCAGTCCGGTTGGCCATGCGCCAGCGGAGATGACTGCAGTACCAAGCGTATTGATGCCGTCGTACTCGCCGATACCCGTCACCGCGGAATGGCGATCAAGCATCTGCTCAAGCAGGGTGGTGCCACTGCGGGGCATGCCCACCACCAGCGCAACGCCATTCACTGCGGGCGCGCGCGGCGTGAACCATGGCTTGCCGCGGGCGAGCAGCGCTGATTGTGCGTTGGCATCGGCAATCACGCCATCGACATCAAAGGGTTCGCCGGTGGTTGCATGCAGGTGTTCTGCGAGTGCGAAGGCGCGGCGGTACTCACCTGCAGCGTCAAGCATGCGGACGGCGTCGAAGCCGGCGATGCGGCGTGCCATGGCAACTGCATCGCTGCGCGCAAAGGCCTCCAGGCGGTCGGCAGTGCCGGTTGGGTCAGTCAGTGCAGTGACGCGCGCTGTAACAATCTGCGCGCGCGGGTCGGACAGCCATGTGCCGCCACTCGTCACAAGGGTTTGCAGTTCTTGGCGACGCCCGGCGCGGTGAAGCACTTCTGCAAGGGCCATGGTGGCGTCCACCGTGTTTGGGGCCCCTTTGGCGATCAGGCCGCGCAGGCGGTCGATGGCAGCATCGCTCCGGCCGAGCCGGTGGTCAATGATGGCTCGCAACAGGGCAAGATCGTGGGACGCCGCGTTCAGGCGCATGGCGCGTTCGATGGCCTCATCTGCCACGGTGAGGCGCCCCAAGGCGAAAGCTGCCCGCGCTTGGGCGTGCCAGGCCCGCAGATCTCTGGGGTTTCGGCGCAGGCTGGCTTGGGTTCTACTGAGCACCTCCCCGAAGGCCCGGCGTGCCAGCAACGCATCTAAATCAGGGTTTTCAGGGGATGCTGGCATCGGCAAGGGGACTTTACCCTGCGGGGAACCAAATATTTACACATTTCATTTGCAACTCATTGAATCGAGGGCATGGTTACCAAGGTCAGGCAGGTTTCCCGCCGCTGACCCTTTCGTTCCCTTCCCGTTTCCCTTACATCAGGAATTACAACATGAAGACTTTCATCGCCTCCGGCATCGCCGCTGCTGCCCTCGTTTCAGCTGCTTCAGCTGACGTGACCTTCTCGTTCACCAACCAGACATGGACTGGCTTCAACTTCACCGAAGCCTACACAGCAGGCAGCCTTGGTGGCACCCTGACCGGCGTTTCTGTCAATGCGACG
>DBCE01000096.1:13899-22374 GCA_002292895.1 Phycisphaerales bacterium UBA966 | reverse complement strand
CGGAATGCCTGCGAGCGAACCGGAGAGCAACGATGGCGGTGCAGGTCAGCATGAGTGCAATTGATGCTACTTCGCCAACGCCCGCAAAGGGCGCGGTTCGTTCATCAAGTGGTGGTGAGGCGTACAACCAGGCGCTGGTACGCGGCGGCGGCGGAGATGCAACGACCCGACCGGACGAATCAATGGCCGCACACAGACCCGTATTAGCGGATCGAACCATGGGCGTGCGCGTCTCAATGCAGCGAAACCGAGCCAATTGCAGGTGTTGGGTGCGGCCAAGGTCATACCAGCCAAACCAGCCGTCATTACTGATGTTCACCAAGAGGTCAGCAGCCCGTGTGCGCCCGCCCGAAGCGGGATAAACCAAGTCGCGCGTCACCCAACTCATGGCGTCTTCAAAGCAGATTGCTGGCGCAATCCGCACCGTGCGCCCGTGCCAAGGAATCTCAAAGCGCACTGGCTCCCCGCCCCGGTCAAGGTCAAAGGTCATGCCCGCCGCGCCAACTGCCAGCAGCGAGCGCTCCAGCCAATCCCAATTGGAGATGTACGGCATGGTCTCGCCAAACGGTGCCAGAAAGATCTTGTCGTAGCGCGGATAGGGTGGCGGATTCTGATTCACCAAGTACGCACTGTTGAACTGCTTGTCCCAAGCAAATCGATCGTCCTCTTCTCGGAGGCCGATGAATACTGGGCTCCCAACCAAAAGTGGCGCGCCGATCCGTTCGCTGAGCGCAGAAGCGATCTTCTGGAATCGATCACCAGGAAACCAGCCGTTCGCTTCTTGCAAGGCGATCGTTTCCGGCTCCAGACCGTATCCAGCAAGCATGGTCTCCGGCCACGCCACCAGCGCGATGGGTTGCGCGCGCTCAATGCAGTCGCGCGCGCCGCGCAATGTCAGCTCAGCGAAAGCTGGTATGTCACGCACTTGATCGCGGGCTGCCCATCCAACTTTGTTGCTTGTGGGAAGGTTGGTCTGAATGAGAAGCACGCCCGGGCCTTGCTCTGTTGGTGCCTGCGAAAGTCGCCAAGAGCCGTACAACAATGCAAACCCTAAGAACAGCAGAAAGAACACGGCGCCTGGCGTCACACTCAAGAAGCCAACTCGGCGAATGCGATCAAGTTGCGTGCCCGCATCATCAGGTATGCGGGACTTCGCGCGCTCACGTGCCCGGTCACGCGCATCCACCATGGCACCCGCACAGGCAAGCACCAAGAGCGAGCAGAAGATTTCGCCGATCAAGTCTGCGCCCTGCGTGAGTATGGGGAAGTCAATGAGTGGATGCCCCCAGCGAAACCACGGGTAGCCGTCAAAGAACACAGCTGCACGAAATGCTTCCTCGGCGCCGAACGCCAATGGAAGCAGCAGTGACCACGGTGTTCGCGCCGGTAAGACGCGGGCGCAACACACTAAGAGAAAGAGAGCCAACAGGTCGTGAAACGTGCAGAAGGCGGCGAGCCCCGGCGTTCCAGCAACAGTGACTTGCAACAGCCAGAAATGCAGCACAAACCATTTCACCCACAGCACGCCGGCCACCGCCAGCGCGACGCGCCACGGAAACGCCGCGCGCGCAGTGTCCGCGGTGGGCGTTCGACGCACGATCCAAACCAACGGCACCGCGGCCAATGGCACCGCGATCGCTACTTCTCCGATCGGTAGAAACATGCATCCAAAGATGATGGAAGACAAGATCACGTACCACGCCGCCCGGAGTGGTGTCACGGGAAGAATCGCCGAAGCGTCCGTCATCACGGGAGAGCTCAACGACTACTTTCCTGAGTAGTCAATGATGCGGCTGATTTCAGTGCGCAACGCAGACCGATGCACAATGCGGTCAAGAAAGCCGGCTTTCTCAAGGAATTCAGCGGTCTGGAAGCCAGGCGGAAGCTCTTGACGAATGGTCTGTTGAATGACTCGCGGACCTGCAAATCCGATCAACGCCTTTGGTTCAGCAAAGATCACATCGCCCAGCATGGCGTAACTAGCGGTGACTCCACCAGTGGTTGGGTCCGCCAGCACTGCGATATACAAACCGCCCGCATCATCAAACCGCGCCAGCACAGCGCTGGTCTTGGCCATCTGCATCAGTGAGAATCCGGACTCCTGCATGCGCGCTCCACCCGAGCAACACACAATGACCAGCGGAAGACTGTGATCGGTTGCGTACTCAATAGCGCGGGTCAAGCGTTCGCCGACCACGCTTCCCATCGATCCAGCCATGAATGTGAAATCCATGACTCCAACCACCACCTTGCGACCCTTGATGAAGCCAGTGCCCGTCTGCACTCCGTCGTTCTCACCGGTCTTGCGCTGCGTGTCTTTGATGCGATCGATGTACGCCTTCTGATCAACGAACCCCAGTGGGTCCATCGGCGCCATGTCGGCGTCCAACGCCTCAAAGGTGCCCGGGTCAAGAAGCTGATCGATACGTTGACGCGCGGAAACGCGCATGTGATGGTCGCACTTGGGGCAGACCATCAGGTTGGCTTCAAGGCTCTTGCAGAAGATGGTCTCTTCGCATTCGGGGCATTGCGTCCACAGGCCGTCCGGAACGGCTCTCTTAGTTACAACTGGGGTCTGTGTCCACGTGGGTTCTGGCACTCCGAGCTCCTATGAAGAGCACGCAGTGTAGCGGGCGTATCAGTCGCCGAGAAGCAGCGCCGCGTCGGAAGGGAGCGTGTACTGAGTGCACCACGTTCGACCTTCCACGCGCTCCCACAGGCGCGAACCATCTCCGCGCGCAAGTGCGTCGCGCACAATTCCAAGCGCGGTGACATGAAGCACAATTCCAATCCGCTTTCCGGGGTGGCGATCAAAAATTTCCGCCAACGCGTCAAGAATGCGCGCTCGAGCATCGGCGAGCGGCTCGCCTTCCGGGGGAATGACTGTCAAGGGCGAGGCGATCCACTCCGCGTATCGACTTTCAAAGCGTCGCTCAAACTCGGAGAGACTCAAACCCTCTAGCAAGCCAAAGTCGGGGTCGGCCAGATCGCGATGAGCGCGGACTTGGCACGCAAATCGACTGGCAACGATACGCGCGCTCTCAATAGCCGCTTCATCGGCCGGGTGATAGAGATACTCCGGACCATCCCCCAGGCGCGCTACGCGTTGTCGGAGTTCGGCAAGCGATTCCTCAATGGCAGGCAAGTCAGTGCTGCCACGCAGGCGCTGCTCAGCGTCCCACGCCGTTTCTGCAGGACGAAAGAGCCAGAGCGTGGTGCCGGGCATCAGGTCATCCTCGGAGCGCGGCAATGGCGCCCGCGTAATCGGTGGTTCCAAAGATGGCGGTAGCACTGATCAGAACGCTGCATCCCGCCGCGCGACACGCAGGCGCCGTGGCGGGTGAAACACCACCATCAATCATGAGTCGCTGCTCTGGACGCATCCGCGCCAGCAACTCTGGACCCTTGGTAAGCACCGAGGAAATGAATGATTGACCAGACCGACCAGGATGCACGCTCATCAGCATGGCCGTATCCACCATGGGCAGCGCATCAAAGCACGCGGACGCGGGGGTGTCCGGATTGAGGACGATGCCAGCAGTCATACCGCGGGCCCGAATCTGCTCCACCAAGGAAGCCGGACGTGGCACCACTTCAACATGGAACTGGATGTGCCCTGCTCCGGCGTCTGCAAATGCATCCACCCAGCGCGCAGGATCCGTCACCATCAAATGGACATCAAGGAACACCGTAGGCACGGCGCGATGCGTAGCCGCGCAAATCACTGGTCCTAAGGAAATATTCGGGACGAAATGCCCATCCATGATGTCAACATGAAGCGCGTCGCCCCCAGCGGTCATGGCGGCCCGACAGTCATCACCAAGCCGCGTGAAGTCCGCGGAAAGAATCGACGGCTCAATCAAGAGCCGTCGATCAGTCAGGTAAGGATTCGCTGCTTTCGATCCATCCACAGAGAGCACGCTCACTTCGCGGTTGCCTTCGGATCCTTCGCCTTGGCCTCGTAGGAATCAAGAGCACGCTTGGCAGCTGGCTTCGCAGCCGGTGCGGCTGCCATCCACGCGTCGTATTGCATTTCAGCCGCTGCTGCGAAATTGCCGCGTCCCGCAGAGACGGCAGCCATCGCAGCCAAGACCTCTGGATCATCCTTGGTGCCAGGCAATGCCTTCAACTTGTCCGCCACCACCTGCGCGGCGTCCAGGTCACGCTTCTTGATGTTGGCGTCGGTAGCCAAGTAGTTGGCGGCCTCGATAAGCGCGTACTTGTCGGTCTTAATGCCATCAATCGTGCTTGTGAGCAGCGCCTTGGCGCCGGCAGTGTCATCCGCTTGCTCGTTGAGCATGCGCCAAGATTCAAAGCTGTACTCGAGCATCGTGGACGGATTTTCAGCGATCGCTTTTGCGTACAGGCTGCTCGCCTCCTTGAAGTTACGGCGCTTGGCGGCGTTGCGCGCCGCGTTGATGGTTGGCTCAACGCGTGACATTAATTCCGGGTCGTACCGGTTGGCCAAGGTCTGCTTGATGACGCGGTCAAAGTTCTCATCAAGCGGGTTACCGATGTGAACGATCTTTCCGGAGCGACTGATGACAAACGCACACGGAATGCCCTTCTGACCAGCAGCCTTCATCCACTTCTCTTTGATGAAGGTGTCATCCTTCTTCTGGGTGGCAACGGTGTAGCCCATCGCGGAGCCCTTCTCCTTGACGAACTTCTTCACCAGGTCAACCGGTTCGTCGCTCACGCCAATGATTTCTAAACCACGCGAACCAAGGTCCGTCTGCAGTTCAGTGAGATGCGGAATGGAGCGCTTGCACGGCCCGCACCACGTGGCCCAAAATTCCACCACATAGACCTTGTCCTTACTAAAGGCTTCCACCTTGTCGCCCTGGACAAACTCCAAGTGATCGGCGAAGCCTTCCGGAGGAGTACCACCCACCTCGAGCTTCTTGTCATCCTGCGCGCGTGCGCCGGATGCGAATGAAAGTGCGAGAGCGAGACTAGCGGCGGCGGTGACAAGTGCGTTTCGCATGGTGTGGGCTCCGTTGATATGCACACTATAGACGGACAGGTTCAAGGGCAGTAGTGGCACTGTCCTCATGCAGGATCAAGTACATCCACCGACTCAAATCGCTTGCCTTCCAGCATTTCTAGGCTGGCACCACCGCCGGTTGAAACGTGCGTGAGTGCGTCGGCAAGGTGCGCAATGTCCAACGCCGACGCGGTGTCGCCGCCTCCCGCGATGGTGATGGCGCCGGTACGAGTGGCTGCAGCAACCGCACGCGCGATCGTCATCGTGCCCACATCAAATGGGGCCGTCTCAAACGCGCCCATTGGTCCGTTCCACACCACCTGCTTGGCGGTCAGGCAGGCTTCGGCAAAGAGGTCGCGCGAACGCGGCCCAATGTCAAGACCCATCCAGCCGTCCGGAATACCGCCGATTACCTCGCAGGTTTCCGTTCCTGCAGCAAGCGCGCGACCGCAGACATGGTCGATCGGCAGCAAGATGGTGCAACCGCGCTCCTGCGCAGCGCGCAGAATGTCGCGGGCTTTCTCGATCATCTCTGGCTGCACCAGGCTTGATCCGGTGCTGACACCCTCAGCGCGCAGGAACGTGTAGGCCATGGCTCCGCCCACAATCACCATATCCACCTTGTCTAACAAATTGGAGAGAGCCAGCAATTTGTCGCTGACCTTGGCGCCGCCAACAATGGCAACGAAAGGACGCTTCGGTGCTTCAAGCGCCGCACCCAAGAATTGCAATTCTTTCTCTAGTAGGCGCCCTGCCAGCGCTGGCGCCCCGCGCGACTTCATGGCGCGCGGCAGTGCCACCATGGACGCATCCGCGCGATGTGATGCACCGAACGCGTCGTTGACATACGCGTCTGCGTAGCCAGCCAGCGTTGCAGCGAAGGCGGGATCGCCCTTCTTCTCGCCCTTCTCAAAGCGCAGATTTTCAAGAAGCAATACCTGTCCCGGCTTGAGCTGTGCAACCGCTGCCTGCGTGGCGCTGTCAGTTGGAGTCTGTCCGGCAAAGAGAACTTCGGCCTGACCAGCCAACAGTTCTTTGAGGCGCACAAAGACTGGCTGCAAACTCTCCGCGGCTTCGTAGCCGGTTCCGGCTGGTCGACCAAAGTGGCTGGCAACCACCACCGCTGCGCCCCGGGAGATCAACGACTGAATGGTGGGCAACGCTCCACGAATTCGTCGGTCATCGGTGATGTTTCCAGCGTCATCAGTTGGAACGTTGAAATCCGCGCGCACAAAGACGCGCTTCCCTTTGGGGTCATAGGAATCAATCGAACGTCGTGCGGAAGCGCGTGGGAGCGAGGCGGCGTGATCGGTCATACTTCCACTATACGAAATGCCCATCGACCGCCCCATCACCCCGAACGATTCCCCGCGCCGGCCTCTCACGGTGCTGGTGCTTGGCCCCACCGCCGGTGGCAAGACCGCGTTGGCAGTTGAGTTGGCGCTCACCATGCCGGGCGGCGGCGAGTGCGTCAGTGCCGACAGCATGCAGGTGTACCGCGGCATGGACATCGGCACGGCCAAGCCAACCATGGCAGAGCGTCGCGGCGTTCCGCACCACATGATCGATGTTGCCGATCCGCACGGCGGCGCGTTCACCGTGGCCGACTGGGTGGACGGCGCGCAGGTTGCCATTGAATCAATCCACGCACGCGGGCGGCACGCCATTGTGGTGGGCGGTACCAATCTTTATATCAAGAGCATGGTGGAAGGAATGTTTGATGGTCCGCCCGGCGATCCAGACATTCGCGCGCGGCTTGATGCACTGCCCACGGAAATCTTGCGCGGGGATCTGGAACATCATGACCCGATCGCTGCATCGCGGATTCATCCAAACGATCGTCGTCGCACCATTCGTGCATTGGAAGTGTGGATGATCACTGGGCAACGAATGAGCGAACTGCAACAACAGTGGAGCGATGCACCGCGTGCACTGCCGCCGCGGACGCATGCCGTTGGACTGGAGTGGCCGGTGGATTTGATCAACCAACGGATCAACGCGCGCGTTCGCGCCATGCTGGCTGGAGGCCTTGAACGCGAACTGGTGACGCTGCTTGCCAAGGGGCAGCTCAATCGGCAAGCGATTGAATCCGTGGGCTACCGCGAGCTACTCCGGCACTTTGCACACGAGTGCAGTATTGAGGACGCCACCGAAGACATCTGCGTGCGCACGCGGCAATTTGCCCGCCAGCAACGCACCTGGCTGCGGCGCTTCAAGGCGATCCCGGGGTCGATTTGGATCGACTCCCCGGTTCGAACCACCGCCGAGGCTGCGCAGGATGTTATTAGGACTCTATTTGGGTCCTGACGACGACTCCTCATATAAGTACCACCCCTCCGCCGATGGAGCCCCGACAGACGGTGCTCTTGATTTCGGCTGCGCGGAAGACGATCCCACATGGCAAAACGACCAACAAAGCCTGCAAAGACCGCCTCAAACGACGAACCAGGGGACGATGCGCCCGCCAAGAAGGGCAGCTACAAGCTGGTGATCGTGGAAAGCCCGGCCAAGGCGAAGACCATCACCAAGTACCTCGGGGCCGGCTTCCAGGTGGAGGCCTCCAAGGGGCACATCCGCGACCTACCGAAGCGTGCACCGAAGGGTGTCAAGCAGCCGGTTCCGGGAGTGGACCTTGAGCACGACTTTGAACCAACCTATGAAGTGAGCGACGACCGCCGCACGCAAGTGACGGCACTGAAGAAGCTTGCCAAGAACGCCAGCGAGATCTGGTTTGCGACCGACTTGGACCGTGAGGGCGAAGCGATCGCCTGGCACTTGGCGGAACTCTTGGGCGTGGATCCATTGAAGGCAAAGCGCGTGGAGTTTGATGAGATCACCCGCGGCGCCATTCTCAAGGCGTTTGAGGCACCGCGTCCGATCGATATCAACCGCGTGAACGCGCAACAGGCGCGCCGCATCTTGGACCGCATCGTGGGCTACATGGTCAGCCCGGTGCTCTGGAAGAAGGTGGCGGGCGGACTCAGCGCGGGTCGCGTGCAGAGCGTTGCGCTGCGACTCATTGTTGATCGCGAACGTGAGATTCGTGCATTCCAACCGGACGAATACTGGAAGGTGGAAGCAGCCATGACGCCGGACGCGGCTAAGGGCGCGGCGTTGGCGAAAGACTGGAACGCATTCATGGCGCGCCGCGATGAACGCAACAAGGCGCCCACCCAGAAGGAACAGGCGCATTGGCTTGCAGAGCGCAGCGGCATCGAGTGTGAACTGGTGCAAGTGGCGGGCAAGGCGTTTGATCTGGGACGCGAAGTTCCAAAGTATGAGGATCTAGCGGATTTCAGCTCGAAAAATCCTTCTATTGCCATTCCTGACTGGGTGATGCGCAAGAAGGAAGAAGACAAGAAGACCAAGACTCCCCTGCCCCAAGAATTGCGCTGGTACGGACCGGGCGATGACTTGGTGACGCGCGTGCGAACCGTGGCAGAGGCGGTTGGCCTGGAGAGTGTGACGGTTGATCTGCGCGAAGACGC
>DBCE01000096.1:12854-13888 GCA_002292895.1 Phycisphaerales bacterium UBA966 | reverse complement strand
GAGGCTGTTGGATTTGCACGTTGGCAGCGAACGGTGCGCGGCACCATTGGCACTGGCGTTCGTTACCGCGTAAAGAGCATCGAACGCAGCGGCACCAGCAGCAAGCCGAGGGCGCCCTTCATTACCAGTACGTTGCAATCGAGTGCAAGTTACGCGCTGAGTTTCGGCACCGACCGCACCATGCGCGTTGCACAGATGCTGTATCAAGGCGTGAACGTTCCTGGCGAAGGACCAGTCGGCTTGATCACGTACATGCGTACTGACTCCACTGCATTGTCCGGCGAGGCACTGGGCACGGTGCGTTCGTTTATCAGCGAGAAATACGGCGCGAAGTATCTGCCGGAGAAGGCTCGTTTCTATGGCTCAAGCAATAAGAGCGCGCAAGAGGCACACGAAGCGATTCGTCCAACCAATGTGCGGCGCACGCCGGAGATGCTGCGCGGCGTGATCGATGAGGAACAGTGGCGTTTGTACAACCTGATCTGGCAGCGCTTTGTTGCGTGCCAGATGACCGACGCGCAGTACGACTCCACGGCAGTGCTGTTGGAGCGCAGCGATAAGGCGACCGGTGCCATCTTCAAGGCCAACGGACGCGTGCAGACCTTTGATGGTTACACCGTGACCGGCATTCGCGGCGAAGGTGAAGATCAGGAGTTACCTGCTATGAAAGAGGGCCAAGAAATGGCGCCCTTCTGGCTTGATCCACAGCAGAAATTTACCAGCGCGCCGTCTCGATTCAACGAAGCGAGCTTGGTGCGCGAACTTGAGAAGCAAGGAATCGGGCGCCCGTCCACGTATGCATCGATCATCAATACGATCGAGGCACGTAAGTATGTGGAACAGGTGAGCCGCGCGTTCCATGCAACCGATATTGGCATTGCCGTGTGCGGATTCTTGGAGGAGCCGTTCAAGGATGGCTTCATGGACATTGGCTACACGCGCAAGATTGAAGAGGAATTTGATGAGATCGCCGAAGGCAAAGAGAAGTGGCAAGAGATGTTGCACCGCTTCTATGTGCCGTTCAAGGACGTGGT
>DBCE01000096.1:8269-12699 GCA_002292895.1 Phycisphaerales bacterium UBA966 | reverse complement strand
TGCCGCCAGCAAAGGTGCCGGCGAAACCGGCGAAAAAGAGTAAGGCCTCGTCCAAGCCAGCCAAGCCGGTCAAGCCGCGCAAGGTGAAGACGCAGCCAGCCTGCGCGTATGCGGCGCCGGTGAATCGTCAAGGTAAGCCGCTGCTGCCGGAGAAGGTGGACATTCGCTGCCCAGTGGATGGCTCGCCGATGATTCTGCGCACCGGTCGCTTTGGTGACTTCCTCACCAGCGTCAACCGCGAGACTGATTTCATTCTCAACATCGACAAGAAGGGCGGACTGAAGTTCCCGTCGCCGCCGCCGTATGTGACGGAACTGCCCTGCCCCAAGTGCAGCGCGCCGATGAATCTGCGCACCGGTAAGCGCGGGCCGTGGCTTGGGTGCAGCAAGTTCCCCAAGTGTCGCGGGCGCGAGAGTTGGGCGAAGATCCCGGTGGAGCAACAGCAGGCCTTGGAGAAGGCGCTGGCGATCCATGAGGGCAATCAGCCGAAGTTTGACATTGCCGCACTTGACGGCACCCCGCTCAAGGAGGGGACGCCAGTGGTGGCGTTGGTCATCCCGGGCGAGGAGGCGAAGTTGAAGTTCCACGCGGACTGGGATGCGGAGCAGCGGGCGTTGGGCGCCACGGGGTGAATGCCCGTGCATGCGGCATCACGCGCGCTTCGGAAGTAAGTAGGTTGCGCCGATTGCCAACGCAATGGAGAACGCGAAGATTGCGTTTGCCATCTGTAACTTGGACAGCGGCGCTGCATCTATATGTTCTGCCACCAATCCGGGGATGATTTCCAAGACAACCCCTGCAATAACACCGCCGAGGCTGACCACGGCGATTGCTGTGCCAACGCGGTTGGCGGGCAAACCGCGGGTTGCAATTTCAAACGCCAGTACGTTTGCCGAGAGTGCCGCGCCAAGTGCCACCACATTGATGATGTCGATCCAGAGCGGCCAGGTGCCTGGCACCAGCAACCAGAACAAGAAGAGCGGAAGCGCCACCCACATGGAGACCATCAGCGTGCGACGGCTGCCAAATCGCATACCGAGCCAACCAGCGACTGGTGAAAACACAGCGAGCCCCACATAAAAGCTCGCAGTGATGATGGTTGCCTCTTGTTCATTCCACGCCCAGCCCTCGGCGAGTTTCATATTCCACATGCCGCCAAAACCACAAACGGTGCCGCAGCTCACCGCAAAGACCAGTGCGGCAATGCGCACCGTTCGTTGACTGATGACCTCTTTGATTGCAGCGAGCGGTGATGTGTGCACCTCGCCGATGGATGTAGGGGGCGCACTGAACCAGCGCCTCGGTATCCAAACGAGGAGCGTGATCGCAATAGGAATTGCAACGATCGCAGCGATGACCAAGGTGGTGCGCCATCCGACTGCGTTCTCAAGTGCATTCCCGCCCGCTACCCCAAGGACACCACCGATGCCGATCGCCATATCGCCGATGCCCATCATCAACGCAAAGCGACTTGCGGGGGCGACGCCACGCACCACAGACGCAAGCGCCGGCGTAACGAACGCTGCCGCGGCACCAAGGAGCGAGCGCGCCAGGATCGCCGTCACGAACCCATCGCTCCGCGCGAACATGAACGCCGAAAGACCGGCGAGCGCGGCAATAGCGGGTAGCAGCCGCGCAACGCCAAAGCGATCAATCAATAACCCCGCTGGCAATTGCATCACGGCGAACGCCAACAGGCACGATGCCGATACCACAGCAGAACGCGCGTTACCGAGGTCAAGCTCAGTCGCCATTTCTGACTGCAGCGGCGCAAATAGATTCTCCACGGTGACCTGGTAGACCATGAAGAGCACCACCACGGCGAACGCCAACAGGCCCACCCGGCGCGGCGGGAACACCGTGTTGCTGGGGCCCAGCGGGGCAAGAACTTCGTTGGCGTTGTTCATGTTCTGTGTACGGTAACGAGAAGGGGGAGCAATATTGACACCACCGCAGGCCAGCGCCTCAGCGATCACACCATGAAACTGAAACTCCCGAGCCGTCCATTGACGACTCGGGAGTTCTTTTAACTGAGGACAGCGATCAACAGCACCTATTTAGTGAGGGATTTGGCGCGGTTCGGATAGGCAACCAGAATGATCGCAAAGCAACCGATGGCCATCCACATGGGGACGGTGAACAACTTTGTGTAGTCCATCGTGCCGCTTGCGCTTGCCCAGTTTCCGACGATGTTCGCCGCAACAATGCTGCCGACAATCGTTCCGATACCAACGATGACCAAGTTGAACAAACTCTGCGCCGTGGCACGAATGTCGCCCGTGGTGTTCTCGTCAACAATCATGAACGCTACGAAGATGAAGCAACCGAAGCAGAGACCGTGCAGCGCAATGCCCGCCATCACGAATGGCAACGTTGGCATGAAGGCCCATAGAGCCATGCGTAATGCATAGGCAGCCAGTCCGATCAACAAGAGATGCTTCCGTGTGAACCACTTGGTGAGGAACGGCATCATGGCAAGCACCAAGATCTCCGTCATTTGGCCAATGGTCATCAAACCTCCACCAACGCCGAACACCTCGCTGATGGTCTTCTCAAAGGCACCCTTCTCCACAATGGATGCCTGAACGCTGCCAATGAACGCGTCCGCCTGCACAAAGTAGAACTGGTGAATGATGCTGACCGGGACTGCAATCAGAAAGAGCAGCACGAGTGGCATCTTGGCAACCTCGCCAAATGCCTCAAGCCATGCCGTGTTCTGCTTGGCATTCCGCGAAGGCGGCGTGTTTGGCAGGATGAAGCAATAGAGACCCATCAGGACGCCCAGGCCAGCACTGATCTGGAACGCCACCGCGCGTCCTGCATTCTGAGCAGCGGTCACTTCGTCAGCACTCACACCAACCGGCGTGTGGTAACGGAACAAAATCTGACCAACTGTGATGCCCACCGCGATCCAACCAACCGTGCCCCAGACGCGGATCGGACCAAAGTCCGTGTCGCGATTTGGAATATGCGCGAACGCCAGCGAGTTAGTCAACGCCATCGTTGGCGCGTACACCAATCCGTACAGGGCAGAGAGCGCGAGGAAGTAGTTGAACTCGCCAGTCATTCCCATAAGGAACACTAAGAGTGCGCCCACCAAGTGACTCACGCCCAGAATCTTCTGAGTGGCGAAGGTGCGATCAGCCAGCTGTCCGGCCAGGAACGGGCCAAAGATGGCGCCGAGCGCACCGGCAGAGAAGCAATATCCAATCTGTTCTCCGGTGAACTTCAAGTGCCCGGAAAGGAACGAATACAGAATCGGAAGCCATGCGCCCCAGATCGCATATTGCAGAAACATCATCAGCGACAGGCGCGTTCGAAGGTAGGGAATGCTGCTGCCGGGGGCGGTCATGGTTGAATTCATGGAAGCAGATGATAACTATGCCCTCCGCGGAATGTCAGGCGGGTTCACGCATACGTGGATACACTCCCCCACCTATGCAGGACCGCAGAAAAACACGCAAGGTGGCAATCGGCGACGACCGCGTCGGACGCTTATTCATTGGCGGCGACTCCCCGATCTTGGTGCAGACCATGACGGCTGGCTACACATATGACATTGATGCCTGCGTCGCCGAAATCGAGCGCTACCGCCTGGCGGGTGCCGATGTGGTGCGCGTTGCCGTTCCAGAACGCAAGGACACCGATGCACTGCGCGAGATCATCAAGCAGGTGAAGGTACCGATCGTTGCGGATGTGCACTTCCACTTCCAGCGCGCACTTGAGGCCGTTGAGGCCGGGGTCCACAAGATCCGCCTCAATCCAGGCAACATCTCTGACCGCGACCAGGTCAACCAAGTCATTGATGCGTGCAAAGAACGCAAGATCCCCATCCGTATCGGCGTGAACGAAGGCTCAATCATTGAGCGCAAGGACAAGCAGAAGCGCATGGAGGAGTTGGGCAAGTATTTCGCGGGACACAAGTCCGGCCACTTGCTGGCACTCATGATCGCCAAGCTTGAGGAATACGTCGACATCTTTGAGGCGCGCAATTTCCATGACGTGGTCATCAGCGCCAAGAGCATGGATCCCGCACTGGTGATCGATGTTTATACGGAAATCGCCGCACGCTTTGACTACCCGCTGCACTTGGGCGTAACCCATGCCGGGCCAAAGTCCACGGGTGCCATTCGCTCGGTTGCTGCGCTCAGCACCCTGATCGCCAACGGCATCGGCGACACGCTCCGCATCAGCTACGCAAGCGATCACGTGGATGAGGTGAAGGACGGTCTGGAAATCCTGTATTGCTTGGGTAAACGCCCGCGCAAGGGCATCGAACTGATCGCCTGCCCAACCTGCGGACGCATCCAAGTGGACCTCTTCACCCTGGTGAAGGAAGTGGAAGAGAAACTCTCCACGCAGATCACCCTTCCGATCAAAGTGGCCGTCATGGGCTGCATCGTGAACGGTCCCGGCGAAGCTGAAGGCGC
>DBCE01000096.1:5785-8187 GCA_002292895.1 Phycisphaerales bacterium UBA966 | reverse complement strand
GAGAACGAAATCATGGAGCGCCTCCTCAAGGAGTGCCTGGAGTTTGAAGCCAAGGTCAAGCGCGGCGAAGCGAAGCTCGGCGAGAAGATGGTGGAGATTGTGCCACCAGATCCGATCGGCGAACTCGGCTCCGGCAAGGCCAAGATCATGGCTGGTCAAGTAGAACAAATCACCGTGCGCGCAACCTAACCGCAGCCGCACGGAGCGCACGCGTGCGCAGACAACTCATTTGGTGGGGTGGCTGAGCGGTTGAAGGCACTCGACTTGAAATCGAGCAGACCCGCGAGGGTCTCAGGGGTTCGAATCCTCTCCCCACCGCTTGCACAACAGGCGAGCGCATGACGCGCTCGGGCGCACTGATCAGACGGATCGTGCGTCATTGCAAGCGAGTCATTCCGCTAGCGAATCACTTCCTAAGAGATTCACGTTCCAAGAATTCATTTCGCCGCAGGGGCAGCGCCCGCTGCGCTTGCATCAACCGGTACGGGCTCAACTTCAATGGGCGACTCGCCACGCATGATGTGATCCCATGCGTTCGATTCAATCAGACTTCCGATGAAGCGGTCGTAACCACGCTCGAAGCGTTCGTAGTCTTCATCCAGGTAGACCAAGACCAGCCAGATGCCGGACTTTGAACTGAGCGCTAGGCGCCGCGCGCGCTCGTCCGGAATCGAGTCGGATGCCTTGATTCGCGCCGGAATCCCGCCGGACACCGCATCGGCAAGCATCGCCTCCAAGCCAGCGCGGTAGCGGCCACCTTCGCCATCGCGCATGTAATGGACCAACGCCCACACCTGCGCGTAGTAGGCCAACTGCGCATCGCGGCTGGTTTCCAAGAATGACTGCGGTGATCCCTCAAGGACCTCGCGCAGTGTTGCCAGGCGCGACTTCCGGGCTGCAGTGCGCAGCTCCGCGTAGCGCTCCGGATTTCGCCATGGCAGGAAGGTCGGTTCCGCCGCACCAGCGGGCTGGCGGAATCCCTCCATGTAGCAAGCGACTCCTTCTTCCATCCACACCGGCAGCGAATATCGGAAAGTGGTCTGTGAATATTGATGCCATCCTTCATGCGCGGCAATGGCCAGCGTGTCGCGCGGACCAATGTCATAGAGGACCGCCTCACCGCCCGATGTGAAACCGCCCCGCCCCATCTTGAGGTACGGACCGGCCTCCGATCCAAGCCGATGCTCGGTGTAACGCGACCACTCTTCACGCGTCCCGAAGACACACGCTTCCAGTCGACGCGGCGGCGCTGGCAAGGCCACCAGGCCGCTGCGGTAATTACGCAACGCGGCTTCATAGAAGGCCGGCAATGACCCAGTGAAGTTGGCGCTACGAAGTGATGACTTGATCGTCCAACTGCCCGTATCAATCTCAATGCCTTCAACCGAGTTCCAACGCCATTCACGCGTTGAAACAATCGGGCTGGTGACCAGCGATGCCGGCAATGATCCACGTGCAGCACCGGGCGCGGTGGCGAACGAACTCTTCGTCGATCCGCCGTCACCTTGGCAACCCGTCGCCACCAACACGCCCGTGCAGGCGAGGTTGGCAAGCACACGGATGAAACGCGCTGGTCTCATGACATCAGCGTAGGGCATCCAAGGACCGGCGCGCAGCATCAAGATCGGCCTTTGCCTCATCAAGCATCGCCCGCGTCTCTGCCACCAGTTCCGGCTTGGCCTTGGCCAGATAGCCCGGGTTACCGAGTTTCCCCTCAAATCCGCTGATCAATCGGAGTTTCTCAGTGACCACCTTGTCGAGCCGAACGCGTTCCGCGCCCAGATCGACAGCGTCCGCAAAGTTCACCAAGAGCAATTCTTGACCTTCAAAGGCGATCGGAACCGCTCCGGCCGGACGCTCGGTGGGCAAGTCCGCCACCTCGCCAATTCCAGCCAACGCTTCGATCACCCCACCAGCTTCCGCCACCAGCGCTCGAACACCCGCCGGCGCAAGCAAGGTGATCTTGCGCTTGGGCAGCACCTGTCGCGCACCACGGAGCGTGCGAATCTCATCCACCAACTGCTGCACGCGACCAAACGTTGCCAGCGCCGCGCGATCCGTGACGGATGCATCAACCGCCGGCCAACCCGCGCGTGCACAGAGCGGCGCAGCAGGCACATGGACGCCACGCAACCCCGCGCGACCAGTTGCCGCCACCGCCGGCCACAACTGCTCCGTGATGAACGGCATCTGCGGATGAAGGAGACGCAACGATGCATCAAGCACCGTGCGCAACACCTGTTGCTGCGCCGGATCCGTCTTCACGGTGGGCTTGATTGCTTCCAGATACCAATCACACACCTCGCGCCACACAAAGTCATAGGTGGCGTCGGCGGCGTCGTTGAACCGGTATCCCGCCAGTGCGCGTTCGTAGGTTGCCAACGCGTGCGAAAGACGCGCAA
>DBCE01000096.1:0-5708 GCA_002292895.1 Phycisphaerales bacterium UBA966 | reverse complement strand
AGGTTTCCAAGTGCAAATCGCGTTGCATTCCAGACCTTATTGGCGAAATTCCGGCCGACGTCAAAGCGTGCGCTGGTGTTCAACGCCAATGGCGCATCAGTGCTGGGCGTGGCTTTCCCGGTCGCTGCGCCGTAGGCACTAGTGATCTTTTTGGAAGGGTCCTTTGGGGAAACCTGCACCGGATCAGCCACCGTGTAGCCAGCGGCATCCGTGATGGTTCGTGGCGAGAACATTTCGCCTGACCACGGATCCACCATATCAACGGGCATGCGAACGTCTTGCGTATCGGTGGTCATCTGCACCAGCGTGAAACGCATGGCATCCGCGCCGTGCGTTTGAATGATGTCGCGCGGATCCACGCCGTTGCCCAACGACTTGGACATCTTCTGACCAAACCCATCTTGCACCATGGCATGAATGAACACATGACGGAACGGAACTCGCCCGCCAAGGAAATAGCGATTGAACATCACCATGCGGCTCACCCACAGCGTGATGATTTCGCGAGCCGTGGACAGCACCGCGCTGGGGTTCCACTTCTCTAGCAGGCCCTGCATGTCAAAGCGTGCTGGGTCTGGCCAACCAAGTGTGGAAAGCGGCCAGAGTGCGGAACTGAACCAGGTGTCCAGGACGTCCTCATCCTGACGGAAGCCAGCCGCGGAAAGTGCGGGAATCGCCACGGAATCAGCATGTTCTGCCACGCAGACGAAGCGCTCATAGACACCATCCGGGCGTCGACGAACTGCTTCAGAGCATCCCATGGCGCGCCATGCACCGTTGCAACCAACAAGCTCGCCGCGTGCAGCATCAACGGCGGCACGATCAACAACATCGTTCGCCGCAACTTCTGCACTCCACACCGGAATGCGGTGACCCCACCACAACTGTCTACTGATGCACCAATCGCGAATGTTCTCATGCCAATGTTGGAATGTCTTCGCGTAGCGCGGTGGGTAGAAAGTAATTTCACCGTCGCCGGCAGCTGACGCGTTGGAAGCGCCAGTCGCCGCCGCCGCGCCACCATCCCGTTGTGCCGGATTCATCGAACGCAACGCAGCGCCGCGCAGGCGGTCATCGGTGACACGCACGTACCACTGCTCGCTCAGGTACGGCTCAACAGGCACGTGACTGCGATAACTGTGACCAACGCTGTGCCGATACGGCTTCACGCCATCAAGCAAGCCGTTCGCCTTGAACCACGCAACAATCGCTGCGCGCGCGTCTTCACGCGAGAGGCCAACGAAGGCGCGAGCCTCCGCAGAAACGTCTTCCCAACCATGGCGATCGGAGATAGACGCATCGGGCGCCATGACATTGATCGCGGCAACTCCGTGACGAATGCCAATTTCCCAGTCATTGGGGTCATGCGCGGGCGTGACTTTCAAGAATCCAGTTGCAAATTGCGCCTTGGTATCGGTCGGGTCGCCGCCCTGCTCTACGGCCATGACAACGTAGTCATCTTCCACAATCGGAATCACCCGACCAACAATGGGGAGACGCAACTTCTTGCCTCGCACCGCCGCTGCACGCGGATCCTTGGGATTGAGCGCCACCGCGGTATCGCCAAGCATGGTCTCCGGTCGAGTGGTGGCCACGGTGACGTAACCGGATCCATCCTCAAACGGATAGCGGAGGTACCAGAAGTGACCGTCCACTTCCTCCATCTCCACTTCATCATCGGCAAGCGCGGTGCGTGACACCGGATCCCAATTGACCAACCGCTTACCGCGATAGATCAGACTGTCATCAAAGAGTTTGAAGAACGCAGCACGCACCGCCGCTGCGCACACTGGATCCATGGTGAATCGCACGCGGTCGTAATCACACGAAGCGCCCATCAATTCCAACTGACTCAGAATGGTTGCTTCGTATTCATCTTTCCACTCTTGCACCTTGGCAATGAATTGTTCGCGCGTGAAATCAGAACGGCGTTTGCCTTGTTGCAACAGTCTTCGCTCTACCACTGACTGCGTGGCAATGCCAGCGTGATCAGTGCCCGGCATCCACATGGTGTTCATGCCCTTCATGCGGTGGTAACGCGTCAAGACATCTTGCAGCGTGTTGTTGAGCGCATGTCCAAGGTGCAGCGCTGCGGTGACATTTGGCGGCGGAATGAAGATCGAATACGGCGCGCCAGCATCAGTGGGCTCCGCATGGAAGCAACGAGCGTCGCGCCACCGCGACCACGCAAAGGTCTCCGCGTCCGCCGGGGTGTAGGCTTTGGCGAGCTGGAGTTCAGAGCCGCCGGTTGGCGTGCTCGATTCGATGGGCTGTGCGCTTGACATGGAACGACGATTCTACGAAAGCGGAACCCTTCTCCGCGCCACGGCGCGCGTGCTGTTGCCGTGGTCGGCAGTGGCAATGACCATGGCGACCGCGTTCGCCCCGGTCGGCTGCGGCCCCACGGACGCCAAGCCCGCCGCGGCAAGCAGCGTTGAGCCAAAGAAGTTGGACGCCGCAATTCGAGCCATCGATTCGTACCTGGCCGCCGACAAGCCAAGCGAAGCAGTGTTTGTGGCAGAAAAATTAGCGAGCGAAGCACCCAGCCTGATGCGCGCTCAGGAAATCCTGGGGCGGGCACTGGTGGCCCTAGCCATGCAGCCAGACCTGCCTTCCCAAGACCGTGCCGACGTCATGGCGCGCGCAGCCGACGCCTATGACCGGGCGGCCGCCTTAGCACCCACCAACGCCGCCCTGCAACACGCGGCTGGCGTGGTTTCAGACACCGCCATGCGCCATCCACAAGCGGTCGCCCACTATGAGGCCGCGTTTGCCGCCGATCCATCCAGCGCGCAGTTTGCCTTGTACTTAGGAATGGCACGCGCGCGTGATGGCCAAGCGGTGGAAGCGCGGCGGCTCCTGGAAGCTGCCGAACGCGCCATGCCGGAATCACCGGATCCGAAAGCGGCGCTCGCTGATTTAGAGTTACGCAACGGTGACCCCAACGCCGCACGGATCAAGATTGCGCAAGCCCGCGCACTGGCACCAACATCGATCGAGCTCCGCATCGCCGACGCACGCATGCGACGTATGGCCGGCGCACCGCGCGAATCACTGGAACTGCTCTTGGCGCTGGACGCCCCGCTGCGCCGCCAACCAGCGTGCGCACAAGAAATTGCCGCTGCCTATTTCGCCCTGGGGCAAGCGCGTGAGGCAGCTGGAACGCTTGATGAAAGTGCTTCGGCGGCCCCCAATGACTGGAAACGATCGCTGCGCGCTGCTACCGCATGGATGCAAGCCGGCGATCAAGTGAAAGCGATGATCTCTGCTGATGCTGCTGGTCTCGCCGGCGCCCCAGCCGACGAAGTGCGCGCTGCACTCAGCGCAACCAACGACCGCCGTCCAAACGAATGACCGTGCCGGTGACGTAGGGCATGTCTTCAATCATTGAACGCACCAGGCGCGCCGCATCATCGGGAGTGCCTGCTCGTACCAGCGGAATGCGTGACTCATACGCGGCGCGTTCTTCGGCTGGCGCATCGTCTGGCCACGCCACCACACCAGGGGCAATGCCATTGATGCGCACCGTGGGCGCTAACTCCAGCGCCAACGCTTCCACCATAGAATGCAACGCCGATTTGGACATGAGGTACGGCGCAAAGGCTCGGCGCGGTCGACCCATCGCGTGAATATCTCCAAACGCCACCACTGCACCGCCGCCATTGAGCGAAGAGCGTGCCAAGGCCGGAGCAAGCGCCTGCACCAACAACAAAGGTGCCAAGGCATTGATCCGCATTTCGCGTTCCGCAGTTGCGGCATCGATAGATCCGAACGGGGTGCGCGTGTAACTGGCGGCACTCAAAACCAAGGCATCAGCGGCATGGCTGGCATGGATCCGACCGAATTGTTCCACGGCAGCAAGGTCGGAAAGATCCAAAGCTTCAGTCCGAACATCAATGATCCTGCCAGACTCCCCCGCCGCCGCGCGGGCATCAGCCGCGGTTTGCAGCGTTTCAGGGCCACGCGTGTGATGGGTAAGTAGCAGATCCCACCCGTGACGCGCGAGTTCAAGGGCAACTGCGCGCCCAACGCGGCGCGCTGCACCGGTGACAATGGCAAGGCGAGGCATCCCGTGATTGTACGAACGACGGCACAGGTCGTTCCCGGCGTACCATCCGCGCCCCGTGAGCCACGACCCCGCTCATCCCGAAGACGAACGTCCCAATGACGAGCCGCACGTGCCCGACATGCACCTCGACCGCATCGAGGCCATGGCGCGCCGCGCGCCCGGGGAGTTTGCACGTCGTGCCGATGAGGCGATCGCGCGCCACGCGCCGCAGTTGGCGCCCTCAAACATTCGGCGTCGGTTTCGTAAACGATCAGTGGCACTCTTTACCCTGCTTGGCGTGATGGCCATCATGGCCTCCGCATGGATGGTGCTGCGCGAATCCACCATTCTGCGCGAAGCGATGGAATCGCAGCTTTCCGAGCGATTCGGCGGCAACCTCCGCATCAAGAGCGTGCGCTGGGACGGTTGGAACCGAATCGTTGCCAGCGACCTTGACCTACGCGCGCGTGGCTGGGAAGGCGAGGCCGCCACCATATGCACCATGCGCCGCGCCAACGTGGTCTTCTCCCCGTGGAGTTTGCTGCTTGGGCGCATTGAACTCATCGATATGGAAATCGATGGGCTCACCGTGCGCGTCATTGAACGCGTCGAAAGTCCCGGCGATTTCAACTTCTTAGCATTGCGGCCCACTGCTTCGCCAGGCGGCAAGTCCGTCCAACAACCACAGAGCGCGCTGCTCAGCGACCTGCGCTTGGAAATTGGCTCGACCAAGGACGGCACCGTCTCCATTCGCTCGACGCAACAGTTTGCAGCAGACTTCCAACATCGAGTCGGTGACTCCAGCATCTACGAGTTCCGCCTTGAGCAGAAGCAACAAGATGACAAGCCGATTTCCGACAATGCCATTCGCCTGAACGGCACTTGGAACGAAAGTACCTTTGCATACGCGGCTGACCTCAGCGGTCTGAATATCGACGAAGCACTGCTGCGCGCGCTGCCTGCGCAAGCACAGCGTTGGGCCGCACGTGCTGAACTGACCGGTCGCGTTGAACGAGCGCACATTGAAGGTAGTACTGCTGAGCCGGTTCACTCAGCCAACATCGTTCTGAAGGACGTCACGTTGCGGGAACGCGACAGCGTTCGACAGATTGAATGGGGTCGCCTTGTTGATGGAACGGTCGTTCCCATCCGCGGTGATGTCACGGTGCTGATGGGCGCGGCAGAGATCACCGTGAGTGGCAATGACTTGAAGGTGGAAGCAACACGAGTCAATATTGCACCGGGAATGCCCGGCGCCGACGCGTTCACAGTGCCACTGGAGATCTCCGCACATTGCGACCTTGCATCGTTTGGCGGTATCCAGGGCGCCCTTGATCCGGACGACATGTGGCTACAACGCTCGGTGGCGCTTGCTTCTTGGGAGATTTCCGTGCGGATTCCCAAAGTGGACGCCCGCCCCACCGCCGATGGCACGCCCCGACGCATTGAATTGCCGATTGAGGCTGCACGCGCGCTGGCGTTGGTTGGTGCGCGTAACTGGGCTGCAGACATTTCTGTGAGTGCGCAGCGATCCAAGGGATCCATCGCCCCAGACGGCACGGCGATTGCAGCACCGATTGAATTGCGTGGAACGCTGAAGCTCCTCGATGGAACCATTGAAAGCCCCGCGTTCCCCTATCGCATGTCGGACGTTAGAGGA
>DBCE01000262.1 GCA_002292895.1 Phycisphaerales bacterium UBA966 | reverse complement strand
GCGGCGGCCACTGCGCGTTCTGGGCGAACGAATCCCGAGCCCGGTTCAAAGAGCGCAGACCAATCATCAGGAATGTTGAACTGCGGGAAGCGCGCACGCGCAGCACGTGCGTCGAGCGGTTCGCATGGAACACCGTGTCCAGCGCCGGAAGCGTGCGAACGTCCAACCACTTCGCTACCGGGCGCCCCGATGTACAGAACGCCGGGGCGATGCACGAGCGGAAATGTTGCGTCCGCGCCGAACTTGATCGATTCGCGTTCGAGTGCTTCCCACCCCGCGCGCGTGCGCAAGAGAAGCGGAACGTAGTCAGGCAACTCGAAGTAGCAATCGCGAATGATGCGACTGCCGCCGTGATGACTGCCAAGGTTGTGCGGCACGGGATAGCGGTCAATCCCCAGCACGCGTTCCCCGCGCGACGCCAGATGCATACACGCGGCGGAACCCATGGTGCCGACGCCGATCACAATGGTGGAATAGGTGTTGGGCTGTTGATTCATTGCAAATACATCACACGCTCAAGTTGCACGAATCCTTCATCGGGTTGGCGACCATCAAGCTCTACGAAGTACTTCTTCATTTCGCCTTGCCAACGGGCGTTGACTTCGGTGGCAGCCATTCCATCGAGCGCGGCCTGCAGATTGGGGGTCTCAAAGTATCCAACCAACGTGCAGTCTGCGCGATCAAGGAACAATGAATAGTTGTGCCACCCGGTAGCCGAAAGCGCTGCAAGCATCTCTGGCCATACTGCTTGATGACGAGCCACATACTCATCAAGCAGGTCCGGGCGAAGTTTCAGTCGAAAGCAGACTCGTTCCATGTGATTGACTCCGCCTATAAAGTACGCCGGGCATGCAAAGCGCGATACTCACCACATTTGCCTCGCTGGCGGTACTGACGCTGACGAGCGCGCAGATTGCAACGCCGGGGATCGCACCGCAAGTAGCCGCAACGCCGCTCGCCGCGCCGCGCGTGCACCGCGCAGCGTTCCGAGACCGCGCGGGCATGGTGCTCATCGATGCAGGAAACGGCGTGTGGTGCGCGTTCAATCCGCGCACTGCTTCGTATGACGTTGTGTGGCGCGGCGATGTGGAGTGGCGCGGGAAAGTGCATGATTTCAGCCAAGACACATCGCGTCCGCGCGGTGAAATTCTGCGGGACCGAACACAGCCCGTGGCGACCACTCCAGATGTGATCCTGCAACCAGGACAGACTATTTCCATGAAATCTGCGAGCGGCGCACGTCTGCCGCTCTGGCATGCACTGCTGATTGCATTTGACGAACAAGGCCGCACGCCAGTCACTGTTCGCGCTGTTGAGCATGATGGCCGTGAGCGATTGCACTTTGAGAGTTGCACGCACGTCACCAGTGATCTTGAGTGGCAATGGAATTTTAAGAGTATGAATGGCCCCGCGCGTCCGGCGTCCATTGAATGGACGAATACGGGAACTTCGCCAAAGCCCCTGCGCGCCATGCGCCTTGAAGGCGAAGAAGTCACATGGATGGACGGCGAGGGCTACGCACTGACAGTGAATTGGAAGGGATACGAACTCGCGCCCGACGCCGTGCTGCTGCGCTTTGACCTTGTTTCAAAGAATGGAACGCGCGTCGAGGCATCACAGCGAGTGACGGCAAAGGGGAAAGGCGTGCGCATTGAAACCAGCGGTATTCCTGAGGATTACATCTGGTTTACGACGCTGAGTGATACGCGCGCGGTCGCCGAAATTGGTGTTGATGATGGAGACGAGAAGTGATGCGTGAACCATCCGCGCTCATGGCCGCATGCACGTCCGCGCTTACTTCCACCGCTTCACTGTTGTTGCTCACCACGCTCGCATTGACCCCAAACAACGCGCGCGCACAGAGCACCCCGCCAACAAACACCATCCCCGGTCTCACACTCTGGGCGTGGCGACTGGAAGGCGATCTCCCGCGCTGGCCGCGTGTGGATGATGGCCAAACTCCCAACGCATACCGGGTGGTTGAAAGTGTTGCAGCGATCCGCGATCCAATCGCCGCGGACGACGGTCCACTCGTCGATCACTTCGTTGGCGAACTGCGCGGCTGGATCCGGATCGACAGACCCGGTCGTCACATGTTTCGCCTCGTCGGTGATGACGGCGCGCGCCTCCTGATTGACGGACGCGAGCTCTATGACACCGAGCGTCTTGCTGGATTCGTTGGCGAAGATGGACTTGAACTCACTGCCGGTCTGCATGAGATTCGCATTCCGTTCTACGAAGACGCCGGGAAATTCCTGGTGAGTTTGCAGTGGAGCGCGCCGGGCGCGGTTGGCTATACGAACATCCCCACTGACAATCTCCGCACCGAAGCTGGTCAAACATTTGCTACTTCGCCCGGCATCAAGCGTTGGCGTTTCGCGAGCGATGCACGACGCCCGGGTGATGGCACGCCGCTGGTTTCAGCGCATCCGGCGTACCGCCTCGAGAAGGTGCGAACCCCTGATTTCAAGCCGCAAGTGGGCGCGTTGTGTTTCTTGCCTGACGGCCGCCTGGCCTTGGCCGAGTGGCAGCATGATGGCAAAGTGTGGTTACTTTCGAATCTGAACGCCGCACAACCAACGCTGCTCGCCGAGGGACTCTCCGAACCGCTCGGTCTGGCATGGGTGAACGGCGCGCTGGTCGTCACGCAGCGCGGCGAGATCACGCGTCTCGTT
>DBCE01000194.1 GCA_002292895.1 Phycisphaerales bacterium UBA966 | reverse complement strand
AATCAGTAAGACCATCAATCTTCCGAATGACGCGAATGTTGAAGACATCGGTGCGTGCTACCGCCTGAGCTGGGAACTTGGTCTCAAGGCCAACGCCCTGTACCGCGATGGTTGCAAGTTGAGCCAGCCGCTCAACACCAAGAGCGATGCGTCAGACGAGCGTGAAGAAGCAGACACTGCTGGCTTGCCAGAAGTAGTCGCCACAACCACCTACGTTGATCGCATCGTCGAGCGCGTAGTTGAAGTGGAGCGCGTAGTGGAGCGCGTTGTTGAGCGCCCACGCCGTAGCCGTCTGCCGGATACGCGGCAGTCGCTCACGCACAAGTTCAACGTTGCTGGCCACGAGGGCTACTTGATCGTTGGTCTCTACGAAGACGGCACGCCGGGCGAACTGTTCATCACCATGGCGAAGGAAGGTTCCACCATTGGTGGGCTGATGGATTCGCTGGGAACCGCCATCAGTCTGGCACTGCAGTACGGAGTGCCGGTGGAGAGCATCGTCAACAAGTTTGCGCACCAGCGCTTTGAGCCGATGGGAATGACCACCAACTCGGACATTCCGTTTGCGAAGAGTCTGGTCGATTACATCTTCCGTTGGCTCGGTATGCAGTTCATCAACGGCTACCGCGAGCAGAACGCACCGCGTCGCACCAAGCCAGCGGAGATCTCCGGTGGCGGAACGATCACCCACGGGAACGCAGGAAGCGGCCCGATCAGTAACGCCGAAGCCAAGGAGGCTGCATGGCCAGTACGCTCAGGAGTCACCACGCACGACGGATCGACCAGCGGTTCGTCGACGCAGGCCAGCGCATCGCATTCCGTCCAGGCGAAGGCCGACGCTCAAGAGATTCTTTCGCGCCGTTCAATCTCGGTCGTTGTGGCCGAATCGATCGTCGATGGTTCGGATGGAGCGGACCAGCTGTCACGCAAGTCAGTGAAAGAGACCGTCAAGGTCGGCGAAACGCGCGACACTGGCAACGCGCTTGATCAATCCAACGCGCACCTCATGGGTGACGCTCCGGCCTGCGATGGTTGCGGATCGATCACAGTTCGCAACGGAACTTGCTACCGCTGCCTGAACTGCGGCAGTTCGATGGGCTGCTCCTGAGCCAATGAATCACGCTCCATCATGCGGCGTGCCACGGATTGGCACGCCGCATGATGGGGCCAACTTCAAACGACGGTCGCCTCACGCATGGCTGCGTTGCGCACCGCCAGACCCTCTGAAAGGAAGGTCAGGCTCATGAATCATGCGCCGTTGCACGGACTCCGACCCGTGCGCGGCGCGACAACAGACGCGATGGTGGCGAGTTCGTAACAGCGTGACGGTCAGCGAGTGGATGGACCCTCCTTGCATGGCTGGATGAGCACGGATATCAGCGAACTTCGGCCCCCTCTCCTGGGAATGGATGCCCCCCGGCCGGCACACTGGCGCGCGCAAGCGCACACGTGCCGGGCGACCGGGAAGGGAGACCCGACGCCTCACGGCTCGCCCCATCGCGTCACTTTCAATGACGAAGCGCTTCGGCGCTCGTCGTTCCTCCCCCCCCTGCTGCGGAAGCCCACCCCCGCGGCAGGGGGAATTTGTTTTTGCGCTGTGATGCCTGCTTTGCGTGCCGTGGGTGCCGCGCTTCCATACACTCCCGGATCATGCTGAACATCGCCACGACCCTTCGACTTTCCCCGGCGTGCGCGCTGTTTGTCCTGACCCTCACCGCGTGTGAAACCACGCCGGAAGCGCAGTCGCTGGCACGCAAGGTTGACCTTGATACCGCTCCGCTCACGCACGTGGTGCTGGTGCAGTTGAAGGATCCATCGCGGGCCGCCGAGTTGGTTCAGGACTGCGACCGCGTCCTACCGTCTATTGAGGGAGTTTCCGCGTACAGCTGCGGAGTACCGCTCGTCATGGGCCGAACGAATGTGACCAGTGATTACGACGTTGGCATCTACGTGGGGTTCCGGACGGAGGCCGCGTACCGAGACTATGTGGACCACCCCCGTCATTTGGAGATGGTGGAAGGCTGGCGCGAGGGCTGGAAGTCCGTGCGCATGTTTGACATTGTTGATGGCGTGCCCGCGGCGATGCCGGTGAAGGTTGCGCCGGTGGCGACCGACGCAGCGAAGCCTGTGAAGGTGGATGCGGCGAAGCCTGCGCCAGCCGCACCCGTCAAACCAAGCACTACTGGCGCCGCTGCTCCCGCGCCGGCCGCCTCGCCGACGACGCCGATCACCCCCAAGTAAGGGGTGGTCTGACGGCAGAACCGGCTCGCGGATCGCTACACTCCAGTTCATGGCTATTGAAACCACGCTCCAGGCTCGCCAGAAATGGTGGAATATTTTGTACGCCGTGATCTGTGCGGTGCTGGGCGCATGGGGCGCCTACGACTACTGGGTCACCATTCCACGCAAAGAGGCAGAGGTTGCCGCGTACGAAGTAGCCGCCACCACTGCTGAGGAGATGGAAGCAAAGGCGCGCGCAGCGACCGCCGCGCCAGGCGGAGCGCAACCGCTCTCCGTGGAAGACGTCAAGGCGTACGAAGCCGCCAAGGCGGTAGTGGATAAGGGCAAGCCTGTTGCGCCAGCCGCCTATGACCGCCCGGTGCAGATGTGGCTGTACATCATTGGATGCGGAGTGCTGGGCGTTCCGTGGTTCCTTTGGGAATGGCTCTCGTCGGCCACTAAGAAGTATCGCTTGAACGCGGATGGGTCCTTTGAATTCAATGGGCGCACCATCTCCATGGAAGATATCACCGATATCGATATGTCCAAGTGGATGTCAAAGTCCGTGGCAACCATCGTTGCAAAGGACGGCACGCGCGTCACGCTTGACGATTACAAGTTCAAGAATTCAAACTTGATCATCGGCCGGATCGCTGCACGCTTGTATCCCAATGACTGGGATACCGATGGGCGTGACTTGAATAAGATTCGTGCGCAGGAAGAAGCTGCGGCGGCTGCCGAGGCAGCCGAACGCGCTGCGGCGAACGAACCCGCTGCGAATTCCACCACCGACAAGACAGTCTGAACCATGCGCTCGACCGCCGAACCGACCACCGCTATTGCCAAGCAAGACCGCTGCGGCGACTTGCCACATCGCCCGCGCGTACTGCTCGGAAAGATGGGGCTTGATGGTCATGACCGCGGCGTGAAGCTGATTGCGCGGGTCATGCGCGACTCAGGAATTCATGTGATTTACAGCGGTCTGTGGCAGACGCCGCGCAGTTTGGCGATCGGCGCGCGCGATGAAGATGTTGATTGCGTTGCTGCTTCGATGATGTCAAATTCGCACTTGGTGTTGGTACCGCGGTTACTCGCGGAAATGAAGGCCGTTGGCCGCGCTGATATCCCAGTAAATGTTGGCGGCATCATTCCGCAGTCGGATGTGCAGGGGCTGCTTGATGCAGGCGTTGCGCGCATTTATCACACCGGCACCAGCATGGATGAGATTGTGGACAGCGTCCGTGCCACGGTGAAGCCGTATGCGCCCGTGGTGTCAAGCGCGCGCGAGGCAGTGTTGGCGCGGCAGATTTCGATGGCGCATGCCGGGTCCCTTCCGGCCGGAACTGCAGTGAAGCGCCCTGCTCGCGTTGTGGGCATCACTGGCTCTCCAGGCGCAGGCAAAAGCACGCTGGTTGCAGCGATGGCAAACGAAGCAGTTCGACGCGGGCAACGCATTGCGGTGGTTGCCTTCGATCCGATGAGCCCGATCACTGGTGGTGCATTGCTTGGCGACCGACTGCGCGTTGACTTCAACGCGGTTGATGACAAGGTCTTCTATCGATCACTGGCGATTGTTGGCGAGGACTACCGCAGCTTGCCGGAAATCATCGGCTTGATCGGCGCGGCGGGCTTCGACACGCTGATCATTGAAACCGTGGGCGCTGGTCAGAATGATGTTGCTATCCGTCAGCATGTTGACCGCACCGCGGTGGTGGTGGTGCCAGGCATGGGCGATTCCGTGCAGATGGACAAGGCGGGCATTCTGGAGATTGCTGATCTCTTTGTTGCCAATAAGGCCGATCACGCGGGTGAGGCCAAACTGGTGCGCGAACTGCTTGACATTGCTGGCGGCCGCCCGATTCTGGAAACCATTGCCACCGAGGGCAAGGGCGTGGTTGAGCTGCTTGATGCGCTGTTGAAGTGACCGGCGCAGAGTGATTGGCGCAGGGGCATCGGCGCACCCAAACTCTCTACACTGTGGCGCTCGCGGCGGACCGATCCGCGCGCGTGCTGCTCGTTACCCCGCTACCTGATTTGAGGAGATTTCCATGTCCGTTGAACTGAAGCCCAACTGCAATCAAGCGCTCGAACTCGGTAAGTACGCCTGCGAATTCATGCGGAGTGCTTCGCCGTCGGAGTCGGTGCAAGAGCGCACCAAGCTCTTTCATACGGACAGCGTGTTGTGCGGCATCAGCGCGGTGGCTCTGTGCGCCAATGCGCCGGTGATTCTGCGCGAAGAGGCGCTTGAATATCCAAACGCGCACGGCGTTCCATTCTTTGGAAGCACCGTGAAGGTTGCGCCGGAGAAGGCGATCGTTGCCAATAGCAGCGCGGTGCGCGAGTGGGATTCCAACGGCACAAACTTTGGATTCCGCAAGGAACTT
>DBCE01000128.1 GCA_002292895.1 Phycisphaerales bacterium UBA966 | reverse complement strand
AGCCTCAGGAGCAATCTCATGGCTCCACTACCGCCTTGTTGGAACTTACGCCCTTGACCCGCTCAAATGATGTCACCATCAACTTCGACCGAGGAGCACACGTATCACGAACCAACTCAACGTCCATCGTCATGCTGCCGATGCGCACCTTGTACTGACCAATGTCATCCGCACACATGGGCGACTCGCGGCGCGTCTGCATGACCAAGAGCCCTTCCTCGGGTTCAAACGTAAAAGACCCCATCACGGGACGCGTCTGCTCCTTGATGGCGATCGAATACAAACCACTGCGCGAGAAGGTAATCACGGTTCCATTCGCTGCTGCACGCCAGTCGCCAACGACTGCCGCATCTGGCTCCTCAACCTTTGGCCTTCCCAGGCAGCCAACAAGCATGAGGGCGGAGAGGACGATGCATACAGGTTTCGCTTGGAACATCACCGCACGGTAGCGGAAAGTTCCAGTGCAAATCACCCGCCACGCCAACCTCCGCCCGTGAATCCATGGCTGGTTAGGCCCTCGGCCGCGGCATCCATCGATCCCGATCCGCAAGGGAACGCGGATTGAACGGTCCACGAACGCCAGCGCCCCGCACCGAATCATCCGGCTCATGACCAGCCTGCTGCCGATCAACGAACTGCTTCCCCATGCCATGGTCATCGAGATCCATGGGATGCAGACAATCAATGAATTCGGAGGCCTCGGACTCCGGGGGCAAGCAACGGGTTGGCTCATCAAGAATTCGGTAATAGAGCCGGGCGTACAGATCCCGATCACAGAGATGATCGCTATTCAAAATGAATACCCCAGAAGCGGCCAGCGCCTCTACGACGGTCCAAAGCTCGTCGTGCAAGTCATCGTCGGCCGCCAGATCTTGCGGTGGAACCGGCACAATGTGATGTTCCAGCAACATGGCGCGCCCGGTAGTACTCGGTGCCATTTCCATGTCATAGACAAGCGTCCAGTAGAAGCGATCGGTTTCACCGCCGGTTTCTTGAGCGGTGGCAACCAGTTCGTCGATGCGCTGGCTCCGTTCCGCAGTCTGCGCTTTCCGCATCGCGGTCGCTTCCCGCGCCAACTGCGCCAGGCGCGCCTGATCAAGCCCGCCTCGAAGGGCGCGCCTCCGCCGCACGCGGCGACTCGCTGACGCACCGCTGCGTTGCTCCTGAGCTCCAGAAACACTTGCTGATCCATCAGCTCCATAACACATGATTCCACCTCCTCGGTTGAAGATCCTTGCACGCGCAAAGTACGCAGCACTTTGATCACAACCAGAAATGGCGGCGGAATTTCTCCGCACATTGCATAATCAACAGATTGACCGGCTTCAATGCGCGTGGACTCGGAACGTTGGCGCTTCGCCGGAACCGCCCCGCACCTTCAGCACCATGTTCAAGCGCTCGCCCGGCAGTAGGGACACCAGATTTGGTGAGCATTCCGTCCAATCACACTCCGGCTCAATCCACAGGTCGCGCACCAATGTCCGAGCGTGCACCTGAATCCACAAGTCACTGACTGATCGCCCCGTAGTGACTTCAAATTCCGGCTTGGTTTCCGGCTGATCACGATCAGCGGCAAACCACCACCACGCGCGCATGCGGTCGCGATCGGCAAGCGGGATCTCTTCGCCGATGGCATCGTCCTGACTGGGCACATCAACCACAATTCCCTCAGCCCGCGCATCGTCCGGCGCGCCCACCAGATCCTGCACCTCCAGTGACATATCAACCGAACGCGGCGGAACCACGATGCGTTCTTGCGCCTGCGCGATGATCTTTCCATGAACATCAATCCTCCGAACAATGACATGCGCATTCCATCGCGACACAGTGTCATTCACTAGCACCACCCGCAGTGCGCGCACACCATCTGCATCCGCAACACCAACGGGCTGAATGGTGACTAACTTTGGCGCCGCCGCCCGACGCACCGCGTGGTACGCCGGCTTGGGGCGCATCTTTCCATCAATGATGCTCCAACTATGTCCAGTCCACACGTCGTTGAGCTGCCAGAAGAGACTTCCTGATGACCGTTCGGGATGCGCCCGCAGCCAAGTGATCGCCGTCTCCATCGCCCGCGCTTGCAATAGCTGCGCCCGCCAGTGCCACTCTGAGAAGTCACGCGCTGGGCGAAACGCCGCATCCATAAAGGTTGCATACTGAGGCGCATCGCCACCCGTAGCGCGTTGTCGCAATGCCAACGCCGGCGAGCCAATCACCAACGCCGCATCGCCAATCGCCTCACGCAATGACTGCATGTTGGCGGGACCCTGATGACCAAATTCACTAGTAAAGCGCGGCACCATTGATCGATAGCCGTCTAACTTCAAATCCCAAGTGTGCCGATCGCCGTGGTCCGGATCATTGGCATGCACATCAATCGAGCCACTCCACGGGCTATCCACCCAGTACGGGCGCGTTGGGTCAAGATCCGCGCAGATGCGCGGCAACAACTCCGCCCAATATCCAATTCCCCACGACTGCCCAGGAGCCAGTCTCTCGCGGAATCCCCACGACTGCCACGCCAACACGTCTTCATTTCCACCGCACCACAGCACGATGCTCGGATGCGATGCAAGCCGCTCCACTTGCTGCTGCGCCTCACGCTCGACCGACGTCATCATGGGCGCGTCTTCCGGATACGTCGCACACGCAAACATGAAGTCCTGCCACACCAACATGCCAATCTCATCACAGTGGTCATAGAAGCAGTCATGCTCATAGATGCCGCCGCCCCACACCCGCAACATATTGAGGTTGGCTGCTGCTGCAAGATCGATCAGCCGTTCCACCGTTCTGTCATCACGCGTGGCACACGGGAACAATGATGCGGGAATCCAATTGGCGCCAGTCACCGGCACCGCCACCCCGTTCACACGAAAGGTGAACTGCGAGCCATGTTCATCCACCGCTGTATCCAGTTCGCAGGTACGCAGGCCGATCTTCCGAACGATGCGCTCCTTCGCGCCACGCACGGGCCACTCCGCTTCGGAACCCGGCCCCGGCACCAATTCCACATGCAACGCATGCAGCGGCTGCCGACCAATGCCGCGCGGCCACCAACGATCCGGTCGCTCCACATCAATGATTGCAATTCCTGTTCCGTCAGCATGCACGGGCACATAGACCACAATCTTTGATGGGAGCTTGGAACGTTTCTCTTTGCGATCATCCTCTACCGGCGCCGATGAACGGGGCGGCATGCGCAATTCGCAGCGCGCTATCACCTTGAGCGGTGCAACGTCTTCATCACTGCGAGACGCCGACGGACCGTCGATCGCCGCCGCCGATCGCTCCACACGGACGTGTACCTCCACGGTGGCGCGTGCTCCATCACAATGGGTGACTAAGGGTCGTACCGCAGCCAGTCGCACGCCGCTCCAGCACTGCAACTGCACGGCTCCAGGCATGCCCGATGTCGGAACGCGCGGACCCCAGTCCCAACCGAAATTGCACGCACTCTTACGCATGAACGGATACGGAGTCCAGTCGCCGTTGACCGGTCGTGCGCCAAGCAGTGACTCTTGCGCAGTCACCCAATCAACAGGCGCTCGAATCGCCACGGTGATTTCATTTACTCCAACACGAAGCGCCCGCTTCGCGGCAAATCGGTGCTGCACAAACTGATTTTCGGCAGTCCCAATTTCAATTCCATTGACAGTGACAGTGGCGATCGTGTCGAGCGATGCAAAGACCAACTCGCAGCAATCTTCCGCGAGCAACTCCGCGCTCACTTCGATCGTTCCGCGCCACAGCCAATCCGCGTGTCCGACCCATACCTGCTGCGCCTCGCCATCACCCTCATCAACCGGACCAATGACGCCGGCGCGCATCAGGTCATAGTGCACACACCCCGGCACTTCGGACGCAAACCGTGTGCCAATCACACCCGCAGGCACTGCTGTACTGCTACACGCCGTGCATTCCACGGTCCAACCTTCGGCTTTCGGTAACACGCTGATCATGGCAGGACGCTACCGCACTGAGCCGTCATCGGAGGCGTCTGGAGTAAATGCCCGGAGATCACGCCGTAATCGGAAGTAGTCACGCATGCCGCCAATGACAAACCACACCATGACCGCCGTGCTTGCCACCAGAATCACCCACGTCCACACATGCCAATAGGCCGACCACTCGGCGTCCGTCACCGCGGTGCCCTGACTCTTGCGCCACACCATCCACGGTGTACCGACGCAGAACAGTAGTGTGAAGCAGAGCGGCCAACTCAGGGTGATCCAAGCGACAAATCGATCCCACCCTTTGTACTGGCGATCGAATCCAATCTTCTCCCAGAAGGTCTGCGGTGCTTCGTCAAGCGCGGCATCACCGTCAGTGCGGTA
>DBCE01000002.1 GCA_002292895.1 Phycisphaerales bacterium UBA966 | reverse complement strand
ATGATTGACATGTGCGGCGTGCATGGGGTGAGTGTGGCGCGCGGCTGCATCGGTAATCCATGGATATTTAGGCAAGCGCGGCAGATGATGGCCGGGCTCACGCCGTTCGGACCAACGATTGAAGAGCAGCGCGAAGTATTGCTAGCGCATTATCGATTCAGTGAAGTGATTCATGGTGCGCGGCGTACCAGCCGGCACATGCGCAAGTTTGGAATCAAATTTGCGCAACATCATCCGCACCCATACGCAGTGAAGCAGGACTTCATTCGCTGCGAGGATGCCACCGAGTGGGCGGCAGTCATCGATCGCCACTATGGGCGTGAGGCGGTTGAGCGTGCAGCTTCCGATGGTTGGGTGCCGTCCGCGGTCACCGACGCCTCAGCGGCGCTGGCCATGGAAGACGCGGATCTTGATTGTTCGCCCACCGATTGCGGCCCGACCGCCCCCGCTACCAGTACGGGCATCGGACCGTCGTAACCAAACAGATCCACGGAGCCAGCGGCAAGCGGTCGTTCCGGGTCTTGCCGATGCCCAATGGCCAGGAAGCACCGCGGGCCAGTGCGGGTGCTGCCGTGCGCGGTGCCAAATGCAAGTCCTGCTCCGAAGCCATCGCCGGCGCGTGGGGTTCGTGCCACCAGGCGTTCCATGGCGAGCGAGCGAAGTTCCACGGCCCATGCGGCGCCGATGTCTTCCGAGTTCGAGCGATCGTTCGCTGGCCCGTCGGTACCTGGTGCGCCGATGGCTGCCCAGCCATTTCCGAGTGCTACCGCCATTCCGAACGCATCACCGGCACTGCCGCTCGGTGCAGCGATCACTCTGCGTGGGATCCACTGGTCGCCCTTGAGGGAGAAGTGCACAGCAGACCCGCACGACACCGTTGAACCAACTGCGCGTGCGATCGGCGCACCGATCAGCAACTCGCAGCCCGCGAGCGCGACACTGGTACCGAACCAGCCGACCGCGCCCGCGGGTGCACGCAAGGATGATTCGATCTTCCATCCATCGGCGCTGCGGTGCGCAAGATGGACGATGCCCGGACGGGGATATGTTTCGCCGGCGCCGGGTTCGCCGATGGCGATCCAGTCAGCGCTGACCGCCACGGCTGCACCGAATCGTGCGCTGGCGCGCGGCGACGGTGGTCGAAGGCGTGTAACGAAGGTCACAACATGTGCTGGCGCCGGTCCGACTTCAAAGATGTCGACGGCACCACCATCGCGGTCCGGCGAATCGGCACGTGGCGATCCCACCACGATGGTGCGGCCATCCGTAGCCACTGCTGCGCCAAACTCCGATGCAGGATGTGCGTCAGGGCAGGTGACCTCGTCGACTGACCACGATCCGTCGTGATCGTGTGCAACCAGATGCACCTGCCCCGAATCGCATCCGCGCTCGCGGCAGCCTGCGTGTGGTGAACCCACGACGCAGATGCCCTGTGCTGCCGCAAGCGCAAGCCCAAACCCCGCATTCCGCGCGGCTGCCGGATGTTCGACTATGACCGGGTCGAACGATGGCAGCCCGAATCCGGCGCGGATGCCGAAGGCCGTGACCTGTGGCGGTCCGTCGCCGACATCCGTGTCGCGCGCCGGGCCGATCCAAAGGCGGCCCTCAGTCACCGCTACCGCGGGGCCAAATGCGCCGGAGACCGGTGGTACCGGAATCTCCGTACGCACTGGGCGCCAGCGCGGCGCGTCGTTGGCCGCCGATGCCGCGAGCGCGATGACCGCGCAACTCACGGTGAAACAGGCAGCCAAGACTCGAGCGGGGATATGTGAGAGGTTTCGCATGACGCGCATCCTCATGCCTGCGCGGAAAGGCACTAGCAGTGGCCGCCCTTTTTCTTTGCAAATTCTTTTTTTGCCATGGGCAGCCACAGCTTCCATACGATGCCGCTCCACGCCCACTTTCCACGAGAGTGGTTACGCCCGCCAGTTGAACGAGGAACTTCCATGCACGCAGCGAACGAGACATATCGCGACGGATCCACTGAGTTTGAAGGTTTCTTGGCCTACGACGGCGCACGCGAAATGCGTCGGCCCGCAGTCTTGGTGTTCCATCAATGGTCGGGATGCTCTGCGCTTGAAATGGAAAAAGCGGAGTGGCTCGCCGGTCTCGGTTATGCGGCGCTCGCGGTCGACATGTACGGCAAGGGCAAGCGCGGCACTACTCCTGAGGAGAACACTGCATTGATGACGCCGATTGTCAGCGATCGGGCACTGCTACGCCAGCGCATGGAGGCAGCCGTGCGACACCTGAAGTCGCTTCCAATGGTGGATTCAGAGCGCATCAGTGCAATCGGATTCTGCTTCGGCGGATTGTGCGTTCTTGACCTCGCTCGCGCGGGCATGAGCGGAATCCGCGGAACGGTGAGCCTGCACGGATTGCTCGGCACGTTTGATGCCACGAAACTGCAGCGCCCTGCGCAGATGCAGACCAAGGTATTGGCACTGCACGGTTGGAACGATCCGATGGCGCGCCCGGACGCAGTGGAAGCATTTGCGCGTGAAATGACGGAACACGGCGCTGATTGGCAATTGCACGCATTCGGTGGCTGCGGCCACGCATTCACCAACCCAGCCGCGCAAGACGCGAAGGGTGGCATGCAATACAACCCGCTTGCCGACGCGCGTAGCCTTGAGATGGTGAAGGACTTCCTGGCCGAAGTCTTTGGACCAGCCTGGGGAACCAAAGTCACCATGTGCCCCATGCCGAAATAGGTGCCGTTCAACCCTGTCCCCATTTTCGGGACCTCACTGCGCTACCAACGGCGTG
>DBCE01000201.1:2212-3725 GCA_002292895.1 Phycisphaerales bacterium UBA966 | reverse complement strand
TATTGCACCACCTTCGCCGTTGCCGCTGCGCGGATTCGCTGCATTCCCTGCGAATCCACAACCCTCGAACGTCCCGGTCACGCTACTCAGCCACACAGCCCCACCCTGCGCGCCGCCTGAGTAGTTCACATCCGGCTCCGCCATATTCGTATTGAACGTGCAATAGTTAAACGTCGGATCCGCAGCGTTCTCCGCCGCCACCGCGCCGCCGTAACTCTCGCCGTTGCGGTTACGTGTTGCATTACTCGTGAACGTGCACTGCGTAAACACCACGTCACTGTTCACCATCAGATACACCGCGCCGCCGCGTTCGGTAGCTGTGTTAGAACTAAAGGTGCATGACGTAAATGTCGGCGTACCGTTGATCACCGCCGCGCCGGCGCCGCGGTCGAGGGCGGTGTTGCCACTGATCACGCAGTTGCGGATCGTGGGCGATGCAGAATTCAAATACATGCCGCCGCCGACTGCTGCCTTACCGTTGCGGATCGTGAATCCTTCAAGCACGCTGGCCGCGCCTTCGCCGTTCACGCACTTCACCGTGGTGCCAAGCTGACCGCCATCAATGATGGTGTTCGCGGCGTTGCCCGTCGATTGGACCGTTACGGCCTTGCCGTTGAAACGAATCAGTTCGTTGTAGGTTCCAGGCGCCACGCTGATGGTGTCGCCAGTACTGGACGCGTTGATCGCGGCTTGAATGGTTGAGTACTGCTTGGGAACCATACGGTCCGCAGCAGATGCTGCACCCGCCATGCTCAACGCAACAGTAATGACAGAGAACGTGATCCCGGACGGGAGTGCGATTCGATTCTTCATGATGTTCTGGCTCCTGGAAGACCCCGAAAGTGGAGGCGTTTGGGCATGATGCCACAAAGTGCGCAATTGCTAGCGCAAAATCACTCAATAATCTCCCGATATGGTGTCATCCCCACGGCAAAGACTTCGCCAGAGGAGCCTAAACGCCCTTCTGAGCACGCCTTACGTCATTCACCACTCGCCCCTACTCCCCCAACCACCCCGCAAACCGCTCCTGCAGGATCGGCTCCGTCATCCACGACTGATCCGGCATCGGATCCGCCATGCAATCCTCCACCGTGCGCAAGCGTGGCAGCGAAACCGATGACGGCGTGCCGCGCTGCGTGATCCAACTGATGCGCTTTGCTTGCACAATGGCGTCAGCAATCTCTGCAGTCAAGCGCACATCGCCAATCACGTAGTCGCACACCAGCTGGTGGTTCCCCGCAAGCCACTCCTTCGGCGCATCCGCTCCGCTCATCAACTTCTTCATTTGAATGCCCATGCCTTCGCCAACTTTGGCAAGGCCAACAGGGAATCCCTTCAACTTGAAGAACTGGAACATCGGGTCGTAAATCTTGAGCGCTACGCGCCGCGCCGCGGGCATGTCGCGCGCGGCGTGCCCGATCCAGCGCATATCAAATGAGAGGCCGTTCCACGCCACCAACATGTGGCCGAGCTTCTGCATCGACTCCAAGTACTGCAGCAATTCCTGCGCAGC
>DBCE01000201.1:0-2131 GCA_002292895.1 Phycisphaerales bacterium UBA966 | reverse complement strand
ACGGCGTGCGTGGCGGCAACAGCAATGTCAAACGGACCGAAACTGTCCAGATCCTGCCCAGGGCCAAGATCAATGATGTTCGCCGTCTCGATATCGAATGTGATGATCCCCATATGTAGAGCGGAGGGTAGCACCTCAAGATGCTGCCCTCCGCTGCTAGGCGATCAATGTTGCACGAATCAGCTGCGCCGACGACGGCCCGCGAGCCCCACCACTCCAAGAAGCGCGAGGGCGCCAGGAGCAGGGACAGCCACGAAGCTCGCATTCATCATCCAGATACCAGGCTGCAGCACTGGACCAGAGCCCCAACTTGCGTAGAAGAGCTTGTAGTACTCGGTGCCAACAGTGGCGCCGAGCGTCACTGGACCTGGGGTAGTTGCGCAGTCAATCGTTGAACCAATTTGGTTTCCACCATTCGATGCGGTGTAGTCATCAAACTTCGCCAGGCGAAGGAAGCCGCCACCATTTGTAAGGTAGGTGCTGTGCCACGTCATCACAAAGTCTTCGGATGACTGAAAGCCCTGCTGCATGGAGAACTCAGGAGTGGCATTGCCGCTCAGTTCCGAGACGTACAGGCCAATACCTTGTGCGTTGAAACCACTGAGGACGGCTCCGCCATACTCGTTGAATAGACCCATGTCTCCCGAAACGGGTGAGCCCGATATCGAGGAGTCCCATACAAACAGGTCATCCTCATTGGTCGTACCGTGAAATCCAACGAACCCATAGGACTGCGACCCGCCGAGCCCGGTGATGTTTGCGTAATAACCGGCAAGCGCGGTCGGGGCGAGTGCAACCGCCGTCATAGCGGTAAGGGACACCAACGTAGAACGATTCATCATTTTTGAGGATCCTTGAACTGGAATGATTAATGGAGGCAACGTGGTGAAAGAAAACTCACACGCCGAGGGGACGAACAACTGGAACACCTATCCTTCAATCAACTAGACGAAATCGCACTACAGCACCCATCACAAAATATGCCGAAATTTCTTGAATTTCATCCACGGTCGTCACGCCAAACACTGCTAGACGCGACCGATCACCATCAATGAGCGGAGGGCAGCACCTCAAGATGCTGCCCTCCGCGTTGGTGGGGACACCGAATAAATATCGTGGTGATAATCAACCGCGGCGACGTCGGCCTGACAAGCCAGCAAGACCAAGAAGTGCGATCGCGCCGGGAGTTGGTACGGCTCCGAAACTGATGCTCAACAACTGCTGGCCGGACTGCGCGGACTGAGCGGTACCGGCACTTGCGTAATAGATCCGGTAGTACTGGTTGCCAGTCGTTGCAGCGAACGAGAGTGGTCCGGGGAAATTTACGAAATCGAAGGTAGTTCCGACTTGTTGTCCACCACCACTCGCGGTGTAGTCATCGAACATGCCAATCAAAAGAGTGGTGGATGCGCCGGCGAAGTTGACGGAGTTCCACGTCATCGCAAATGCATTGGACGATTGAAAGCTCTGAAGCACGAAGAAATCGGCGTAGGCGCCAGAGGCAATTCCCGTGGTATTGAGGCTAATGCCCTGGTCGCTAAACGCGCTGAACGTGGCCCCGCCGTCGCCATTGGACAACGTTGTAATGCCAGTTCGAGGTGTACCGGAGACCTGACTCCCGCCAATTCGAATGGTGGACTGCGACTGGCTCGACGGCAGCGCGGTGATGCTGGCAACAGCAACTGGCGCGAACGCAATGGCGGACATGGCTGACAGAGAGACAAGGCTAGAACTGCGCATCGGATAACCCTTCGGTAAGAGAAATAGGTCACGCCCTGCATGAGCGACGGTGTCGAGTACTTCCACGTGTCGCAACAACGAGCACGTGGAACACATTGAAGAACGAAAACCCGCTGTAGCACCCATCACAGATTGTCAAAAGATTCCCTAAGTAAAATCGCTATGCCCATTTCAAGGGGTTAGAGCACACTTTCCCCGTACCCTCCCCCACATGCCACTCCTCTACGCAGGCATCGACGAAGCCGGCTACGGCCCGCTGCTGGGCCCACTCTGCGTGGGCTGCGCGATGTTTGTGTTGCCTGAAGTGCGCGAACCCGCCCTGGCTGACGTCCGCCCGCCCTGCCTGTGGCGCGCGCTTGCACCCGCTGTGTGTCGCACCACCACTGACCGT
>DBCE01000189.1 GCA_002292895.1 Phycisphaerales bacterium UBA966 | reverse complement strand
GAGCGGTGGCTGTATCGCAAGAATGACCAGTAAATAAAGCATGAATGTCAGCCTAGGCGTTCATCGGGCCTACTCACTCGCAACGCTCAAAGTTCTCATGGTTCCAAGACACAACCGACCGGTGTAGTCACCCGCGCGGCGGGAGCCCTCCCTTGGGTGATGTCTCGCAGCGCATCGTTCAAATCATGAGTTGTTGCACTTGGTCGTCGTGAACCGCGCTCGGGGTACTGGTCGTCGATACGTCCGCGGTACAAGAACGCAAATGGGTCGATCGTGGCACCTCGCCCACCGGCGGTGACTATGACTTCTGGAACAAAGCGCACACCAAACCGCTTCCGGATGGCGCGGTCGTCATCAATGATGGTTGGATATGTGATGGCGAACTGACGAACATGCTCCCCTACTTCTGTCGCACTCACTGGCACCTCTGCGTAAACGCCGATGAACTCGATGCCCAGCGGCGTGTAGCGAGCGCGCAGTCGCTCAAGCTCTGGTTGATAGTTGTTGCAGATTGGGCAGTCTGTGGAAATGAATAGCCACACCGTGGCGTGCGGTAGGGAGTTTGGAATACTCGCGGCAGGAGTGGTGTTTGTTGTGTCGGTTGGTGAGGGTGGTGTTGGTGATGATGGTGGCCCAGTGAGCGCTGTTGGTGACGAGCAGCCGATCAACATCAACAGTGTTGCGCCCACAACCACTGCACCGCATCGCTTCAAGAGCACGATGGGTGCCGGTGGAAGAATTTCAACGGTGCGCTCAGGGCGTGTATTGAGCACGTTGAACCTTAAAATTTAGGTATTTCCACCAACCGGGGCGACTGTGGCATGGTCTTTCCGGTGGGGTCGCGCATGTCCACTGGTATGAGGAGTTCTTCTCCATTCACCAAGTGCTTGGGGAACTTTTTCATGACCGCCTCCACCTCTGGCGCATAGAGGGTGCTCTTGGAGTCGTACGCATCGGCACCAAAGACGCCGACGGTCACAATGCTGGTCTTGGTGTCAAAGTCATGAAAGTAGTACGCCTCGTTTCCTTCGGCGCGCAATTGTCGACACAGTGTTTCGGCGGAGCGCTTGATGTCGCTCATCTTTAGTTCATTCGTTCCAAACGCACTCCATACTGCTATTTGCAAGGAGTACAGCGTTGCATTCGGGCGCGTTCGCCGGACAATGCGAAGATCGTTTGGTCCTGGGGGGCCAGCCTCCGCACCTGCGCCCATGCGGGTCAGCATGGCGCGCGGGAAGGCGCGCATGTTGCCTTCGTTGATCTCTTTGACAACCTTCAGCTCGGCTTGCGCGGCTGGATCTTGCGGGCCAGTGAAGTGCCCAACCAACACAACACTTCCGCGCTGGGTAGTGCTGACGTACGCATCGTTCAGTTGCGGGTAACGCCGAACCACTTCTTCGCGAATAGCGTTCGCGTTGGCTTGATGTTCAGGTCCAGTGACAGACGCCAATAAGACGCTCCAACCGGTCTGGTTGCCATCAACATCAGTCCGGGCCGCGGCGCGGGCGGCGGCGGCGGTTGCTTGCGCCTGACGCTGAGCATCGTTCGCCGAAGCCATTCGAGCCGCGGCGGCCCGCTCGGCGGCGGAAGGCGCGCGGGCTCCGGGGGCGGCAGCCACGCTGACTGGTGCGGAAGCGGCGGGGGTGCTCGTTGCGGAGCCCGATCCTCTGGAACTCGGCGGTAGATCGGGCGTTACCACCTCGTCCCCTGGGTTCATGAGGGCCAGCGATGGGTCCGGGGTGGTCGCCGCCGCGGGCGAAGTTGATGCTGTGGAAACGACAGGGGTCGCAACAGGGGCGCCAGGAGCACCCGCCCGCTTCACTTCCAAGCGCTTGGGGCCGTTCGGGGTGACGGCTGTGAGGGTGCCTGTCTTGTTGGGCGAGACGGTCTTGGTGTTGGCGGGAGGAGCCAAGGCGGCGCCGCTTGACGACTTTGCCTTTGCGTCGGTGTCAGAAGTAACGGCCGGGGTGGAATCACACGCAGTGATCAGCAGAACCAGAAACAGCCCTGCGGCGGTCACCACGCGAGACATTTTGTGACATTTAGGCTTATTGACCATGGGCTCGCCGGGCTAGCATACGAAATGCCTCAAGGATTCTCGACAGGATTGACGATACCACAGTCTGCATCGGCGACGTTCGCCGAAGGCTCGCCGCTCGATGGATCGAATGCGGCCCGCAACGGAACGTGTGTCAAAAGGATTTGACAGACGACCGGCTGGAGAGCGCCATGAACGACATCGGACACGTCGGACTCACCCACGGTCTTGGAGCTGCAGGAGCTGCGCACCGTGTAAACGAGGCTGCTGCTGCATATCGAACATCTGCACAGTCAGAAATTGCGCCGTCAGCACCACGTTGGGCAGAGGGTAGAGATCGAGTTGAACTCTCCGATCACGCGCGGCACCTCGATGCTGTTCGAGCCCTTCCTGATGTTCGCATGGCAAAAATTGAGGCTATTAAGCAAGCTATCGCCAGTGGCACCTATGAGTCACCCGAGAAATTGCAGTCGGCCATTGATGGGCTGCTGCGCGATGTGAACGGCTAAAGGCCAGGCGCGCCCCGCACACTGCGATCTGTTCACGCATATCCACACTTACTCCACGCACGCCCGCGTGAATCCGTGTGAAATACGCGAATGCGCAGCGCACCACGCCAAGACCGAACAACTCAAACGTTTCTCCGCGCCTTGTTGACAACCATGTCAGCGGGCGCGGTTTCATTGACCGCTGTCGCACTGGCGCAGGAGCCACCACCAGTTGGCATGCGCCCTGCTGATGTTCGGCGCGATGCACTCATCCATGTGACCATCGCCGCAATGCCTGGTGAACGACTTGCCGACGCGGTGGTGCTGATGAAGGATGGATGGATCGAGCGCACTGGTGCGTATGGATCGTTTGATATTCCCACCGGAACAACCATTCATGATGGCACCGGTTGCACCGTCTATGCAGGGTTCATTGACGCATGCGTGCGCATTGATAGTTCCGCTGCCGCGCGCGCAGCCAGCAGCGAGCGTGGTGCGCATTGGAACGCACGGGTCGTACCGCAGGTCCGCGCAGCTGACTTGCCTGTGATGACTACGGATTCGCGCAAGGAATTGCGGGCGCTTGGTTTCACCGCCGCAGCGCTCCACCCCAACGCGGGGATATTTAGAGGA
>DBCE01000068.1:2403-2590 GCA_002292895.1 Phycisphaerales bacterium UBA966 | reverse complement strand
AATGCCAATCATCATGGCGCGCGTGCCGGCGTTGTTGAAGACACTCATGATGATGCTGCTGAGATTTTCCAGGCGCAACCATGCCACCCACGCGTTGTCGGCGGGGATCCATGAGGTGATCAGTACGCCCACATACACACGGCCAAGCAGCACAATAAATGCAGTGCCCAGCAGCAAGATGGCCGCG
>DBCE01000068.1:0-2231 GCA_002292895.1 Phycisphaerales bacterium UBA966 | reverse complement strand
CAGAGAAGGCCACGTTGGGGTGCACCGCGTCGGGGTGTACGCCAACCTTCAAGATGCCAACTGCAAGCGTGATTAAGAATGCCGCCAGCGTGACCGCTGAGTATCCCCAGCCCGCCTCGCGCGCACTGATCTTCATCAGATTCATCTTCAGCAGATTGGCTCCACCTAAGACAAATGCAATGGCGGCCAGCACATTGAACCAGTCCACCACTGCGCTCCCCAGGAACTCGAGTGGCTGCACAAAGGCCGTCAACACCATGACCAAGCCAGCGATTGATGCAACAATGGCTGCGACGGTACGACTCATGTCAACCGCCTCCCATCGAGATACGCAGGTCGGTGATGAACTGCGTGACTCCTGCAGACCCAGTGACGGCTGCAATAGTTGCCGCCAGCGTGACAACCGCAATCATCACCCACACCACGGCCTTGACGATGTCTTGCCCAAGCAGTGTTCCCAGTTGATCCGGCTCACCACTTAGGTATGCACTGGCGGCAAAGAATTCTTCGCCAATGAGTGTGTAGTCGCAGCTTGCAACAAAGAACGGCAGCTGTGTGGTCTCGGCGGTTCCAGCAATCTGAATCGCGCCGATGGCGTTGCCATTTTCCGCAAGAATCAGGCTTTCCGCGAAGAAACAGCCGAAGTAGAAACACGCGGCCGGTCGCTTGCGTGCCATCAAACCGCTGGTGTATGCAACGAACGCAAACTGTTCATCGCTCACGTAATAAATACGGTCCGGGTTGTATGAATCAGTGCGCCCCGCGGAGAGGTACGCCGCATGCACAGCCTCGCGCGCGCTGGTCATTACTAGGGAGCGGGTGTTCGGTACTTCAATGTCGGCGTCGTACTCAGCAGCGGTCTTTGCAACCTTGCTCAAGATGGTGATGCCGGCCACCGTCTGAATGTTGTCCATGTCCTGAATGCCCGGGACGAACAGGATCGGTCGACCCATTTCGGTGGCACGGCCAACGGCTTCATCAACAGCATCAAGTCCAGCGATTTTGCGAACAACAATCGAGTGACCCGCGCGCGCCCACAAAATAGAGCCGAGCACTGCTACTGCCACCACTACGAGCGCGACGACCAACACGCCCTTGCCGGGCATGAACCAAGTCACTGCTGTGGAACTCTCCGCGCCGGCTTCCTGCGCCAGAAGGAGGATGGTGGCCACTGACATGCGAGGGGTGTACCAAAGATGAACTCGCTCGGGGGTACCACCGCCCGGCAATTTCGTGGCGCGTACTCAGCCGTCGATCACTTCAACGTTGGCACGCGGCACAGTGATGCGCGATCCATCCACCGTCGCCACTTCAAGGACGCGCGCGCGACTACCAGAACCGAGCACCGCCGGCTGTTCCGGAAGCGCGGCCACTGTGCCAAGTACGCCGAAGTACGGATCGCGAATGACACGCACAGAAGTGCCTATTTCAAGCATTCCAGCGACCGCGCCGCCCGCCGCCGCGGCTGGACCGGCACCCGAGCCGTGGTGCGCAGCATCAAGAGGAATCACAATCTCTGGTCGCATGACGCCCGCGCGAATCTGCGTTGCGCCGTTCACGCTTGCCACGCGTCCGGCGTGCGAGGCGAGCAATTTGAAGGTCCGTGCCGCCATAGCAACATCACCAAAGCCTTCGGTGATGATGAGCGTGATGCCGGTGCGTTCGCTGCCGGTCACTGCAACGCCGATGTCGTGACCCAAGAAGTCGCGCAGATCTTGATCGTCAATGCCGCCCGAGACAATCGCTGCTGCACCAACGGTCTTTGCTTTCTTGATTGCCGCCGCCGTCATGCGCGCGCCACCGATCACTACGCAGCCCTTCATGGCCGCGGTGATGTGCGCTTCGTCAAGCGTGTCGCCTGCGGTTGCATTGGCCATAGCGATCGGCCCGTGCGTCTCGCCGGAGACTCCAAAGATTCCCTGAATGAGCGCCACTGCATTTTCAATCACTACGCCTTCGCCGGCAATCACCTCGATCACTTCGCCGGACACATAGGCCTGCACAGCGACTGGGTGTTGCGGCCCGCGGATGATCACCATGCCGGTGGCGTCAGAGATGCTTTCTAGTACCCCGTCTGCGGCAGATTTCACTTCCGTCTTCATCATTCCAAAGATGCCCTTGGAGCGCGCGATTGGTTCGTCCTTCGCCACCGTGTCGCCGAGCTTTTTGAGCATCAATCCCGGTAAATCCTTGGGGTTTGCACTCAAGATATTGGCGGCACGCATGGGGAA
>DBCE01000091.1:3260-3743 GCA_002292895.1 Phycisphaerales bacterium UBA966 | reverse complement strand
CCAGGACTTGGTGGTCACTGCATTCCGATCGACCCCTTCTATCTCACGTGGAAGGCGAAGGAAGTTGGTCGCATCACCCGATTCATCGAGCTTGCCGGTGAAATCAATACCGCTATGCCGCACTATGTCATTGAGCGCACACAGAGTGCGCTGAACGATGACTGCAAGAGCATCAAGGGATCAAAGGTTCTGGTGATCGGTGTTGCATACAAGAAGAACATCGACGACTCACGCGAGAGCCCAAGTGCAGAGATCATTGAGCTGCTTCGTGACAAGGGTGCTGAAGTGACCTACCACGATCCGCACATTCCTTCCTATCCATCCATGCGTAAGTATCGGATCGATCTCAAGAGTGTTGAGCTGAATGAAGCCAACCTCAAGGCAAGCGACTGTGTGCTGATCCTCACTGACCACGATGCTGTCGACTACACCAACCTTGCCAAGAACGCCAAGTTGGTGGTGGACACCCGTAACGCCATGGCC
>DBCE01000091.1:810-3192 GCA_002292895.1 Phycisphaerales bacterium UBA966 | reverse complement strand
TTGACCGCTGAAACTCCCGTGTATTCATGGCGAATCCTCCGCGCAGGGGGATTTCGTCTTGATGGGGGCGGTATGTTTGGACTGATCCCCAAGTCCATGTGGAGCAAGTGGATTGAGCCAGATGCAGACAATCGCATTGGGCTTGCCATGAATTGCGTGCTCTTAGAGCGCGCCACGAGCAGCGGTGTGGTCGACCGCATATTGGTGGAGTCGGGCGCTGGCAGTAAGTGGACTGCGAAGGACGAAGCGATCTATCTCTTTGAGCGCGCTGCGGACGGCCGTGTTCGTACTGTGGAACATGCGCTTGCTGAAATTGGCGTCGACCCAGCGTCAATCACCGACGTGATTCTGACGCACCTGCACTTTGACCACGCCGGCGGGTTGACTCGATTGGGTGCAAACGGAGCTTTGGAGTTGGTGTTTCCCAACGCGCATGTCCACGTGCAGCGCCAAGAGTGGCTGGATGCCCTTGCGAACAAGAGCACGATGTCGCGCACGTATTTGCCTGCGAACCTTGAACCACTGCACAGCCGCATCGCTCTTCACGATGGCGACGCGGAGCCAATTCCTGGCATACGTGTGCGCGCCGCACCTGGGCACACCTGGGGCCACCACATGGTGCTATGGAACGACGGCAAGGGGACGGTGTGTTTCCCCGGGGACACCATGCCCACCATTCATCATGCACACCCCGCTACAAGTTTGGGTTACGACATGCTGCCGTACCAGACCATGTTGACCAAGCGGGCGATGCTGGCTGACGCTGATCGTGAGCATTGGCGGCTTGTACTGGATCACGAATCGGGCGATTGCGTAGTGCAGCGCGGGCTACCAATAGGAAACGAGCGGTAGCACCCGCCCAGAATCACAGCGCGGGTGGTGACCCTGCGGTGGTGAAAGAAAGCGTTGCCACCGCGAATTTGGCTTTGAACCCGGTATCCTGCGCGCGTCCTGTTTAGCCGTGTGGCAAACAGGGCATGCGCCCGTACAGCGCGCTGCACAGCAGTCCCGGAGATTCATATGTCGCGCACATCGCTTCGTCCGCTCATCTTCCTCAACGCCGGACTGTTGGCCGCGCTTGCCGCGGTGACACTCATGCCATCCGCATCGGCACAACTTCGTCCACGTTCCACCTACACCATGGTGGGCGGCTCGGTGAACGGCATCGTTCAGGGTGTGGTTTACATCACAGACGAAACCACGAATGAAGTAGTTGCCATCAGTTGGTATGAGAACACCAAGCGCTTGGTTGGTCTCGGTTATCGCAATATGACCGCTGACGCCGTGCAGGCCGCGAAGACGCGCTGAGCACAGAGCGACATCACCACTTCCACCACAAGCAACTCACCAAGGAATCACTATGGAACACTCAAACGAAACATCAATGTGCAACACCACTGGGTGCGATTGCGGCACCAAGCAGCGCGCGCGCCAAATGAACATGCCAGCCGCCCTTCTCTGGGCGAGCGCGTTTCTCCTTGCAGCACTCACCATCATTCAAGCGGCTCGCTTGCCGCTGAATGCCGCTTATGCTGGCGCCGCCAACCAAGGTGGACAGGGCATGAGCGTTGTGACACAGAACACGGGCCTTGGGCCTGCTGAGCGCCCGTACGAGGCACTGTGGGTGCTCGATGGTCGCGGCGAAATGCTCTTCATTTACTACATGGAGAACGCAAACGCCGGCGAAAAAGCACTGCTTCTTCGCCAAGCGATTCCGGTTCCAGATCTGTTCCGCACGGCGCGTGGTGGTTGACCCGCGATGCGCAGCGTCGACACCATCATGGTCACGCGGCGCGCGGAGTCATTCACAAAGCGCTCGATAAAGGCTTCTTCGAAACAGCACGCCCTTCGGTGTGCTGTTTCCATGTTGGACCTCACCACGCTTGAGGGTAAGGACACGCCGGAGAAGGTTCGGGCCCTGTGCCGCAAGGCGATTCAGCCCGTAGACGTTCCGGCGGGCCGACCCGCGCTTGAGTGGCCCGCGCCACATGTGGCGGCCGTATGCGTGTACCCCATGCTGGTACCCACGGCGAAGGAGGCGCTCGCTGGTTCGGGCGTCAACGTCGCGGCAGTTGCCACGGGATTCCCAAGCGGGCAGTATCCACTGGATATTCGTCTCCGTGATTGTGTGGATGCCATCGCTGCTGGTGCCGACGAGATCGACATGGTGATTAGTCGGGGACTATTCCTTGCTGGTCGCTTTGATGACATTGCCCAAGAGATTCGCGAGACGCGCGCGCGATGTGCCCAACCGCCAAAGGGCAAACCCGCGCACCTCAAGATCATTCTTGAGACCGGTGAACTTGAGACGCTGGAGAATGTTCGGCGCGCCAGTGACTTGGCGATCGAAGCGGCGTGCTCCGTTCCAGGACTTGCCGCGCC
>DBCE01000091.1:0-628 GCA_002292895.1 Phycisphaerales bacterium UBA966 | reverse complement strand
GTGATGGTGAAAGAGACGCTTGGCGATGAGTGGTTGACATCGCACCTCTTTCGGTTCGGCGCAAGCGCACTGGCAAATGACCTTGCGAGGCAGATCCTGCGCATGCAGGGTGGTGGCTACATGGCTGCGTGCGACATCACTGAGGCGTGACCGGCGGCGCGTTGTGACGCTTCTGCCAGAAATCACGAAGCATGACTGCAAACTCGTCTCCCTCCGCAGCGGCGGCCGAAGCATCGGCGGTGTGATGGAAGCGTGCGGCATCGTTGGAACCGTCAAGTTCATTGATCCAACGCTTTGTTGCACGCATGGCCACTGGCCCCTTGGATAGGAGGCTGGCAACCAGCGTGCTGCACTCCTGCGCGAGTGACGCTGGTGTACTGGCGCAATGAGTAGCCAGACCTGCCTGAACGGCTGATGGACCGTCGTGGATCGATCCGCCCATGGTGATGTGCCGCGCTGATCCGGTACCGGCGTTGGCCATCAGGGCCGGAATGGTGACCGCTGGACTGACTCCAATGCGATGCACGGGATAGCCAAGCTGTGCATCGGGCGAGACAATGACAAAATCTGCGCCGGCGAGCAAAGCGCAACCGCCAGCGAGTGCCGCGCCATGAACTTCGCAGACCAC
>DBCE01000008.1:8006-8218 GCA_002292895.1 Phycisphaerales bacterium UBA966 | reverse complement strand
ATCACCTCCGTGCAGGCGATTTACGTGCCCGCCGATGACTTGACCGACCCGGCACCAGCAACCACGTTCACCCACTTGGATGCGTTCATCGTGCTTGAGCGCAAGATCGCTGAGAAGGGCATCTACCCTGCAGTGGATCCGCTCTCTTCGACGAGCCGCATCTTGGATCCGCAGATCGTCGGCGAGCGCCACTACAAGGTGGCGCGTCGCGT
>DBCE01000008.1:7621-7994 GCA_002292895.1 Phycisphaerales bacterium UBA966 | reverse complement strand
CGTGCAGGGCATCCTGCAGCGCTACAAGGACCTGCAGGACATCATCGCCATCCTCGGCGTTGATGAACTGAGCGAAGACGACAAGTTGTCCGTGTCACGTGCGCGCAAGCTGGAGCGATTCCTCAGCCAGCCGTTCTACGTTGGTGAGATCTTCACCGGTCTGCCCGGCGTCACCACCACGCTCGACGAGACCATCGACAGCTTTGAGCGCATCTGCAGCGGCGAGGGCGACAACCTCCCAGAAAGCGCGTTCATGTACGTCGGTACCTTGGACGATGCCCGCAAGAAGGCAGAAAAGATGGCTGCGGCCGTCTAAATCGCCTGAGTGCGACCATGACAACACTCCCATCGCGGGACGCAATTGCGTCCCGCG
>DBCE01000008.1:4062-7509 GCA_002292895.1 Phycisphaerales bacterium UBA966 | reverse complement strand
CATCAGCCACACCGCCGCAGAATCAACCGCCGCGCCGATTGCTTGAACGACAACAAATGCAACCAAGCCGGGTGCGCGCTCGCGAGAACCTCGCGCGTGATCCCAACGAGCCGGATCCAGCAGAGATGGCGCCGGAACCAACGCCCGAGCCAGAGCCCGCGGAGCCGACACCCGCGCCGGCAGTCGCTCCTGCTGTTGCGCCCGCCGCCGCCAATCAGCCGGCTGCACTCGCACCGATGGTGCCTTCAGCGATCGCCCCCGGCAGCACTGCCACCGGCGCATCGCCAGCACTAGCAAGCCCCAGCGTCGGCGCGGCACCAACCGGTGCCAAGGCAAAGTTTGTATTCGACCCGCAACCACTGGCCCCGCTCACCATGCTGGTTGGCCCAGCGATCGGCGCACTGTGGTTAGTGACACGGCGCGGAGTTGGATCGTCCGTGGGTTAAGGAGCGGGCTCAGATCGCTTCGCGTCGGCCCATGATGGCGGGCGGAATCCACTGACCTTACCGTCGGGACCAAAGAACACGCACCAGGCGCGCTCGTCGGCTTCGTCGGGATACACAGCGCGTGTTGCAAAGCTGGAGAGTGTGTCGCCGTACTGCCAACGTTCACCGCGCAACGGACTCGGCGCCTGGGTAGACGGCGTGCCCGGTTTGACAACCGCGGCTGGCGGTGGAACGTAGCTACTTGACGGTTCGCCAAGCGCGCCGGTCACTTCATCGCGCGTCATGCCAAGGTGCATGCGATTCCAATTCATCTCATATCGGGGCGATTGGCAGCCCATAAGCGCTGTGGCAGCGACGATCGCTCCGCCCATGAATACTGCGCGCGCCGTGCGCATCAGCGTGCCAATCTCGCAAGTGCGGCGGTGCAGTCATCAGCAAGCGGCGCCACGGCCACTCCCGACCCAACAGCGCGACGCATCCAAAGATCTGGAGTCACCCGACCAATCGAGCAGATCCGCTTGGTTTCGGTGGCCAAATCCTTGCCGTGCATGTGCGAACGGATCTGGTGACTGATCACATGGCCAAGGGTGTAATCCGCCAAGTACAACGGATGTCCAACCATGTGTTGATACGCGGCCAAGATGTGCGTGTGATCCGGACCAAAGTCCTGCTGGTAGTAACGCGTCCAGACATCAGCTGCAATAGCAAGCGTCGCATCGCGCAGTGCAGCAGGCGTTGCGCCGGGGTTTGCATAGATCCAGCGCCACATACGCAGTTCAACCAAACTTGGGCCAGCGATTTGCCGTGCCGCCAACATGGTGGCTACTGCATCAATGTCCTGCGCATGCTGCAGGTCAGCCGTGTCCTCAATGCCCAGCACACGCTTGGCGAGTGACTGGTACAGAAATGCAAACGCTTCCGTGCACGCTGTGTTCGGCACATTCTGCAGCGCTGGCCGTGGTGCATTGAACGCGCTGTAGAGCTGCTCAAGGTTGTGTCCAAGTTCATGCATGGCGGTATCGAATCCGTCCCAGCCAAGTTCATCCTTCAAGCGATTGGTTCGTAACCACGCTCCGTATTCACCAAGCATGGGACGCATGGCATGACCGGAGCCCTTGGCAATTTCCACCTTAATGCGGGCGCCTAGGAAATCAGCTTCAGCAGCAGGGAATCCAAGGCCGCGCAGGACTTCAGGGAGCGCCGCTTGGAATGCCAACTCATCAGCAAATCGAGCCTTCACAGCAGCATTCAACTCCGCCGCCGGCTTTGATTCTGCAACGTCTTCAAAGTAGATGTCCTGCGGCTCAAGTGCGCGGCCGAGCCGAGTACGCAAGAACGATGCCAGCGGCGCACGCACCGGATGTTCAAGCAAATCAATGAGTAGTCGTTCCACGTCCGTCTCAGGAATCTCACGCGCAAGATCAAACTTGCGAGCGATCGCAGTGGGAGCCTCTGGATAGAGAACATCAAACCGCGCGGCAACGCCGTGATGCGCCAGAATGTGTTGATAGCGCTCTGGACCAATCGTGTCTGCTTCGACAACCGGCTTGCCGCCAACCGTGTTGCGCGCCGGGTCCCATGCTGCGCCGGCGGATGTTCGCTCCATCACGCTGCGTGGGATGGTGCCGTCAATGTGACGAGCCATCACCCACATCAACGCGTGTTGCTTGTCCAATCCATCGGGGTCGCCGTAACCAGCTTTGATTTCTTCGCGCACCAACCAGTGCGCCAAGAGTGCCCGGTCGGGCTCAAACCAACGCTTGCCCTTGGCGTCCACCATGGTGCCCACCGGCACGTGGAATTTGGCTACAAAGTTCTGCGCCTCATGACCAACGCGACGTGCATGATCGGCCAGCTCTGTCGGCACACGCGGCCCAAACTGCTGCGCAACGCGCGCTGCGGCCCATTGCTCCACGCTCCAACTGTCACCACCTGCAAGCATGGCACGCAAGTCCGGTCGGTCGAAATTGAGAAGCGCAATGAACGCCACCTTCTGGCGATAGAGCTGATCGGAAAGATCCGGCGCTGGGTCGAACGATGCCAGCACGTCATCCACGCCGGCGCACTCATCGCCAACAAGGTCGTTCCAGCGTCGCAGTGAGCGGCGCATTTCATAGAGGTGCCCGCCGATCTGCCGGAGGGACTCCTCCAAACGCGCAAGCAGGCGTGTGCGCAGCGCAGCGTCGGAAACGAAGTGCTTCTCGCATAACCCGCGGAATGCAGCAGCGTCGCCATCGGTCGCGGACCATCGATCGGCGACGCGCTTCACGCCAGCGGTCGCGTCGTGACGAGCCGCTTCGCCATGGGCGGCAACAATCGTCGCGATGACTGTTTGGCGGTCACTTTCGGAAATCACGTGCGGGAGCGTGGCGGGCGCCATTGGCGCTGATGTACCGGGATTGGACATGGAAACCCCTATCAATGATGAGTGCTGAAATCACGGCGCAGCAGGCGCAGGAGCAGGAGCAGATGGCGTTACTGGCGTCGGTGCAGGAGGCGCCTTGGCAGGCGGACCTTGAACGGGATTGCAACCAATGCAACCAGCGGCTCCCTTGGGGCGCACGCTTGCAAACATGGTGAGCGGCTGTTCCTTTTCGCGCCCGTACAACTTGAGCGTTGCATAGAGCAACCCCTCGCGCGGGCTCTTGGGCGTGATGCGAACGCTGACCTTGCGGACCTTGGAATCAACATGTTGCCCAAGCATCTCTACTTGAACTTCTGGTGATCCACTCTCGACAGCCAGGATGTCTTCACCGGCATCTTCCATTTCCAGACTGACATCACTGCTACCGCCCACATCAATGCGACCAGCATTGACGCGATAGTCCTTCATGCGGAATGCGGATGTTGGAATAGTGCGTTCGCTTCGAACCCAAATGTCAAAGATCGGGCAATCGGCACGATCGGTTTCGATTGCTAAATACGCAGGAAATTCAGGCTGCCATGTATCAAGATCAAACTTCACCAAGTACTGCGCGCGCGGCGCATCGCCCGCGTTGTA
>DBCE01000008.1:0-4006 GCA_002292895.1 Phycisphaerales bacterium UBA966 | reverse complement strand
ACAAATCGACCTTGGCGCGGCTTGCCCTCGACCGCGTTGATGATGGGCGGCACCGCACGGACCGGCATAGCCGTCTCTGCGCGCAACTGAATCTCTGCGACCTTTGCATACCCTTCCACCAGCACCCGAATACTGGCGCGGTGTGTCTGCGGCATTGATGCGCCGTCGAGCGCTGCTTCAAGCGGAACGGATTGGCCTGGCTGCAACACGGTTCCAGCCAGAGCGCTGGTGGTGGTGCACTTGCAGCTTGGGGTCACCGCAGCAATCGTCAGGGGTGTCTTGCCGGTGTTGGTCAGCGTGACGGTTCCCTTGTTGCCAATGCGTGGTGCCATGAAGCCGAGGTCCAAGACTGGCGGCTGTATAGAGAGCGGAGGCAGCGAATCAATCGTGCCGGACATATCGATGGGCGGCGCAGCGGCAGGAGCCGGAGCCGCCGCTTGGCCCGATGCGGGCACTGGGACGGCAGGGGTGCGCGCCGGTGCTGGGGTCTGAGCCAACGCGCCGGGGGCAACGAGGCTGACACATGCCAAGGAGGCCAGGGCAGCGGATCGAACGGCGAATCGAATGCGAGCAGAGTTCATGGTGGTCATTTGGGTACGCGAGTGTAGAAGTTTCCGATCCCCTGGCCCGGCCTTGTGAGAGCACAAATCTATTAGTTATAAGACTTTGACTTCGCGCAGCCAGATGCGAGGGGATGAATTGATGTTCTTTTGAAATCCTGATACTTCCCATGATGCATTTCGGGGCTACATTCCGTTTGTAACAGAGGAGAGAGGATGGATGCACTGGAGAGTGCTCCCAACCTTTAACCAAAGACACCGTTCGGCCTTGGAGGGCCTGCTTGAAGTCACTATGCCCTCCCGCCAGACGCACATCGCTTGCGGTGTGAATTAAATAGCCCTTTTCCCTCCCTCCGCCCCCAAATCCTCACCGATTTGGGGGTATTTCTTTGTCGACACCTTTTTGCGCGCCTGCGCCCCGGCGCCCGGGCGACCTTCCTCTGGCGCAGATCCACCAAGCAACGGTGCGCACTCCGAGGCGATCACCCCGCCTTCGCTATCCTCCGCTGTTCCCCTCAACTATTTAGGAGCACTCCGCGTGAAGTCGACCGAACTGAAGTCCAACATGGGTATCAAGATTGACAACAAGCTGTACCTCATTACCCGGTTGGAGCACCGAACGCCCGGAAACCTTCGCGCTTTCATCCAAGTCACCATCCGGGATCTGAACAACGGTGCGATTCTGGAGAAGCGTCTCCGCTCCGGTGAAGAAGTTGAGCAGGTCGACCTCGACCGCCGCCAGATGGAATACCTGTACGAGCAAAACGGCAAGTTCGTCTTCATGGACCTGGAGTCGTTCGATCAGGTGGAACTTCCAAAGGAAATCATCGGCGACATGCCGCTGTACGTTCTGCCGAACAGCCAAGTGGTTGTGCTGTGGTGCGATGGCCGGCCGATCTCCATTGAAATGCCTATGTCCGTCACCTTGGTAGTGACTGACACCGCTCCCGGCATCAAGGGTGCAACGGCTACCAACCAACTCAAGGAAGCAACGTGCGAGACCGGGCTCAAGACCCGCGTTCCCCCGTTCATCGTCACTGGCGAGAAGATCATTGTGGGCACCGAGGACGGCGCTTACAAGGAACGCGCGTAACTGATCGCGTCATCCTGAGCCTCAAATAAACGCGCCGCGCGGCTACCTGCCGCGCGGCGTGATGTTTACTTGTGCGCGGTTTATCTATCCGCGTTGTTGAATTGCGCGCTCTACTTTCGCACCGCGAGCGCAGCCGTCACGACCGCATCGACCGTGAAACCAAAGTGCTTGATCACCTGCGGCGCGGGGCCGCTCTCACCAAAGGATCGCATGGCGATGATTTGCCCATCAAGTCCGACATAGTCGCCCCAACCGCTGGCGCTACCCATCTCCACCGCAACGCGGGCACGCACGCCCGGCAGAAGCACGGAGTCGCGATATGCCTGCGTCTGCCGATCAAAGACCAGTGTGCACGGCATGCTGACCACACGGGCGCGCACGCCTTGTTCAGCAAGCTTTGCGTGCGCGTCAACACACAGACCAATTTCGCTGCCGGTGGAGATGAGAATCACTTCTGGCACCCCACCACCAATTGGGTCAAGCAGAACGTAACCACCCTGCTGTGCACCGGACGCGGGGGCGCAACGTGTGCGGTCCAGCGTTGGCACATTCTGGCGGGTCAGCGTCATCATGGTTGGCGTACTGCGGGACTCCATCGCCCAACGGAACGCCTCGGCAGCCTCGTTGCCATCGCACGGCCGCCACACCGCCAGATTGGGCATGGCGCGCAGGCTCGCCAATTGTTCCACCGGCTGATGCGTGGGACCGTCCTCGCCGACGCCGATCGAATCATGCGTGAATACCCACAGACACGGCAGTTTCATGAACGCACTGAGGCGGATCGCCGTGCGCATGTAATCGGTGAAGACCAAGAAGCCCGAGCCGAAGGCGCGCAGGCCGCTGAGGGTCATGCCATTGACCATGGCGCCCATGGCATGCTCACGAATTCCAAAGTGCATGTTGCGGCCGTCATAGGTGCCGCCAAACTCCGGCGCGTTGAAGGTGCCCGCACCCTTCAGGAACGTCTTGTTACTGGGGGTGAGGTCGGCGCTACCGCCAATCATCCACGGGATACGTTCCATGATGGAGTTGATCACCTTGCCACCCGTTGAGCGCGTGGCGTCGCCCTTGGGATCAGCGGGGAACGGTGCGATACCAGCGTCCCAACCCGCAGGCAAATCGCCGCGCCACATGGTCTGCAATTCCTGGGCGCGCTCTGGATGCGCGGCCTGATACGCGGTCCATGTGGAATTCCAAGCCGCACGCTTGGCAGCGCCGCGAGCTCCCATTGTTTCTGCAAGGCGCTCGCGCACGCCAGCCGGCACTAGGAATTTCGGTTCCAACGGCCAACGATAGAACGCTTTGGTCTTGGCAATCTCCGCCTCGCCCAGTGGCTCGCCGTGGGCCTTGGACTTGTCCTGCACCTCCGGTGAACCCCAGCCAATGTGGCTATCAACAATGATCATCGTTGGGCGATCAGTGGTGGCACGCGCAGAAGCGAACGCCTGAGCCAGTGCATCAACATCGTTGGCATCCTTGACATGTTGCACGTTCCAGCCATAACCATGGAAACGCGCGGTGACATAGTCAGAGCATGAGAGATCCGTGCTGCCGTCAATGGTGATGCGATTATTGTCGAAAATCCAGCACAGATTTCCCAAGCGCATGTGACCCGCGGCACTTGCTGCCTCATGCGAAATACCTTCCATCAGGCAGCCGTCACCGCAGATGGCAAAGACGTGGTAATCAAAGAGCTCTTGCGCTGGCGTGTTGTAACGCGCGGCAAGGAACTTACCGGCGATGGCCATGCCGACCGAATTACCGAGACCCTGACCGAGCGGGCCAGTGGTGGTTTCGATTCCGGTCGTCACGCCGAACTCTGGATGTCCGGGGCAGCGCGAGCCAACTTGGCGGAACTTTTGAATGTCATCCAGCGTCACCGCGAGGCGACCAGTTGGTGCACCGGCTGCATCCGTATCGATCACACCGGCGAGGTGCAGGAGCGAATAGAGCAACATGCATGCGTGGCCGTTCGAGAGGACGAATCGATCACGATTGGGCCAGTGCGGCGCGGCGGGGTCATAGTTGAGCGAATCCTTCCACAGCGCATATCCCACCGGCGCAAGACCCATCGGCGCGCCGGGATGCCCGCTGTTGGCGGCTTGGACGGCATCCATGGACAGCGTGCGAATGGTGGTGATCGCCAATCGATCGATGAGCGGCACGTCAGCGGGGGTACCGGCGATTGGGTCGATGGCAGGAACGGCAGTTGATGCGGGCGCGGCGGTCATTCGCGAAGACTACCGCGGCGGGAATTTGCATCGGGGATGCGGGGGTGCGGTCTCGTGCTGGGTTGGGTTGAGGCATCACGGTTGCGTACTGGCCCTGATGCAACACGATTTCGTACTGGCCC
>DBCE01000061.1:4172-5179 GCA_002292895.1 Phycisphaerales bacterium UBA966 | reverse complement strand
CGCCGCATTGGTCGCACGTGTGGATCCACGGCAGTGCTTGTGTCGGCGCATCAGTCGATCGGCTGCAAGGCACTCATGCTCTTTGGTAATGAGGAGCAGAAGGCCCGCTTCCTTCCACGCATGGCGAAGGATGCACTGAGTGCGTTCTGCTTGAGCGAGCCAAACGTCGGTTGCGACGCCGGTGGCCAGGAAACCCGCTGTGTTTTGAGCGATTGCGGCAGCTTCTACATCTTGAATGGCGAGAAGAAGTGGGCGACATCTGGGGCAATCAGCGCACTCTTCACTGTGATGGCGAAGCAGAAGATCACCGATCCCAAGACTGGCAAGGAGAAGGACGCTGTCACAGCGCTCATCTGCACGCCGGATATGGAAGGCGTGGAGATCTTCAGCCGAAACCGTTCAAAGTGCGGCATCCGTGGAACATGGCAGGCGCGCATTCGGCTCACCAACGTCAAGGTTCCCAAGGAGAACTTGCTGCACAAGGAAGGTCGCGGCCTGAACGTTGCACTGACTTGCCTGAACTACGGTCGCTGCACACTGAGTGCCGGCATGCTGGGCGCAGCAGAATTTGCCTACGAACAAGCCGCGAAGTGGGCGAAGTACCGCTTCCAGTTTGAGCGTCCGATCAGTGAGTTTGACCTGATCAAGGAGAAGCTCGCGCGCATGGCTTCGTACACCTACGCCATGGAAGCGATGCTCTTCATGACCACCGGCTTCCTTGACCGCAAGGACGAAGACATCATGCTTGAGACCGCGGTGTGCAAGGTGTTCTGCAGCGAATTTGGCTACCGCACCGTGAATGACGCTCTGCAAGTCATGGGTGGCGAGAGCTATATGACAGAGAATCACGTGGAACGCGCATGGCGCGACAGCCGCATCAACATCATTGTTGAGGGTGCAAATGAAGTGATGCACTCATTCATCTTTGCGTACGGCAGCAAGCAGCTTGGCGAGTGGATGTTGGGCATCAAGAAGAACCCAGCCAAGCACCTTGGTTCAGCCATGCA
>DBCE01000061.1:0-4102 GCA_002292895.1 Phycisphaerales bacterium UBA966 | reverse complement strand
GATCCGCGCCTCAACGGCATGATGCATGAATTGATGATGCGCGTGCGTGAGTTCAGTCACCAAGTCAAGTTGATGTTCAAGGAGTGGGAAGACAAGCTTGTCACCGAGCAGACCATTCAGGCTCGCCTCTCCATGTGCGCCATTTACATTCACGCAATGACGTGCTCGCTCGCAAAGCTTGACAGCCACATTCGCAACGGACTCAGCGGCGAGAAGTTGGCCTATGAGATGAGCGTGGTGGAGCACCTTTGCTCAATGTTCGGACTGGCGATCGAAGAAGAGGTTCGTGCCCTGCGCACGAACGCTGACGTTTCGATGAAGCGTGCGGGTGATGCGGTCTTGAAGCACATTGATTCGCTCCCCAACATCGACTTTGCAATCCCCGAGCGCACGATGGATATGAAGGCGCGCGGCACCGGGGCGAAATTGAACCCAGTGAACGAAGAGGCGATTCCGCACTTCGGCGCTGGGTCAGTGTTCCACGGAGATGTCATCAAGCGCGCGCAGCCGCAAAGGGCGTAAACATCTGCAGAAGCGCTAGTTGCGACACTTGGCGGTAGGGATTTTTTAGCCAAGACGCGCGCCCGGTGCGATTGGGTGTTTCATTGCCCGGTGGAGGGTCGGTAGCCTTTGGGATTCGAGTTCTCGCGGCCGTGCCCGTCAATTTCACGAATGACTAGTTGGTCTGGTCCCTCTTACTTACACAGGAATTTCATGAAGCTTTTCGACACGATGAATCAGCATGGTCACGAGCGCGTGGCATTCCATGTCGACCCAGTCACCGGTCTGCGGGCGATCATTGCGCTGCACTCCACAGTCCTCGGCAATGCACTTGGCGGCACCCGTCGCTGGGCGTACACCGACGAGAGCGAAGCAATTCGCGACGTACTGCGTTTGTCAGAAGGCATGACTTACAAGTCGGCCGCTGCTGACCTGCCGATGGGCGGCGCGAAGAGCGTCATCATGATCGAGAAGGGCAAGGTTCCTACCGAGGCGGAAGCGCGCGCGATGGGTCGCTTTGTGAATACCTTCAACGGTCAATACATTGCCGCCGAAGACGTCGGCGTGAACACCCAGTACTGCGACTGGATGGCGCAGGAATCAAACCACGTCATGGGTGGCATCACTGTCAGCCACGGTGGTGATCCGAGTCCCTTCACGAGCCAGGGTTGCTTTAACGCCATGAAGGCGTGCTTGGCGCACACTGGCCGTAAAGTGGATTTCTCAGGCTTGAAGATTGCGGTTCAGGGCCTTGGTGCTACTGGCTACGAACTTGCGAAGCGTTGCCGTGCTCACGGCGCGACTGTTGTTGGAACCGACATCAATCCAGCCGCGATTGAGCGTGCCGTGAAGGAGCTTGGCGTCGAGGCTCTGAAGCCTGGCCAGGACATCTTTGCGCAGGAGTGCGACATTCTTGCACCGTGTGCTTTGGGCGCTGTTCTCAACAACTCCACGATCAAGCATCTCCGCTGCGCCATCATTTGCGGAACAGCGAACAACCAGTTGCATGAGCCGAATATTGACGGTGCTTCGCTGAAGCAGCGTGGCATCTTGTACGGCCCCGACTTCATTGTGAATGCCGGTGGCGTCATTCGCCTCGCTGGTCTTTACCTTGGTATGACTGAGGCCGCGCTCGATAAGAAGATTGAGCAGATTGAGCACACAACGCTTGCCGTCCTCAAGGAAGGCAAGAATGACGCGAGCGAATACGTGGCCGCAGTGAACTACGCCAAGCGCCGCATCGAGGCGGGACGCGCGAAGGGTGCTGCAACCAAGCATCCCGCGATGGTTTAAATCTGTTCTGAGGTAACGCGCGACAAACTTTCCAACCGCCCTGGTTATGCCGGGGCGGTTGTGCTTTCACGCTGGATACGCGCACGTTGCAGATACATCCATGCGCCGGTACCGACAATCGCAAGCGATACGACGTGGTATCCACCAAAGGCTGCAAACCATCGCACGTCGTCCCGCATGAATTCGTGAGCGAATCGAAACGTGCCGTATGCGATCAAATAGATATTGAATCGCTGCTCGCGCTGCCAATGAAAGCGCATGGCGCAGGCAGCCCAAACAAAGAATGCAAGGTTGAAGATCATCTCGATGGTTGGTGCGGGCCAGCGCGCGTGGCCGTGCGTGTCAGTGACGGTCCACCATGCCCCAGCACATACAGTTCCCTGACAGCAGCCCGCGAATATGCATCCGATCCTTCCAAGCGCAAGAGCGAGGGGAACCGTCATCGCGAACATATCGCCAGTGCCTTGCTTGTATCCAGTGACGTGCTTCGCTGTCTCTACACCAAGTACGCCACCAAGAAGAGCGCCAGTCACGCTGTGCCCAGTGAGAAGGGCCATTGGTTCGAGCCGGTAGTGCCAACCCTCGGCCAGCAAAAAGGCGACCTTTGCCCCGATATATGCACCAGCCAGGGCGCCGCCGTAAACGGCGTACAGGCGATCATCAGGAGTCCGCCCATCGGTCCGGGCAAGCCGTTTCCACAGCAGCGCGGTCACAACAATGCCCACCACCGTAGTGACCACATACACCGGGCTCCCAACCACAATCCCCGTCACCACAAAATGGTCCGGGGGGAACGGGAGGAATGGGAGCAATTTCTGTGATGGCCAGGTTTGTGGGATTGCATGCGCATATCAAGGCGTTAAATTGGTCCGGGAGGAATGGGACGAATTTCCGTAGTGGCGGCAGAAGCTGTCGAGTGAGCCGTCGGTGCGGATCACGTGCGTGCAGCAACGGTCGATGCGGTCCTGATCGAACGTCCACGCGTCCATGAATGGCTTGATGAAGATTCGAAACGGGTCCTCTGGGCGTAGTTCCAGCGCTTTCAACAACTCTCCCAGTGGTTCGGTCTCACAACCGCACTTCGCTAAGTCCTCAATGTTGTAATTCACGCGGTTTTGCAGAAAGCCCGCGTACTTAGGGACATCAATCCACCTGCTCAGCCCCACTGGGCCCGCCGGCGTGCGAAGGATGTATCCAATCGTGTGGCAGTTTGGGTCGCCACATGGCAGTGGCGTGAAGTCGGCCTCGGCCAGCAATTCGGGTGCTTGCTCCACACACGCGCGCACAGCATCTGAAACACCCATGGTGTTCACAATGCCACGCGCGTTCGTTCCTGCACCCGTACCGGCGCCCGGGAACACGGGAAGGGTTCGGCTCTCGACATTCGCTACACGACCACTGGTGAACATTGGCTGCAAACTGATGCCACGCACATGCGGCCTGGCCATCGCCCAGCGCAATGTGTCACCAACGCCAACAATGGTCCGCTCGTCAAGAACCATAGCGAGTGTTGTTGGAACACCAAGCGCGCCAGCTGCATCGATTGCCTTCTCGCGCATTGAGCGCAAGTCCGTTCCCCGCAGCTCACGCTGGCCAGACTCTTGCACACCATCGAACTGCACATACAACTCAAACTTGCGATGTGTACGCCGAACATCCGCCAACATTTCGCGGAACGCCGCATCACCAGCCACCCGAACAGCGTTGGTGTTCACAAGCACGTACCCAATCTGTGGATGTGAAACCGCCCATCGCAACATGCGTTCGAACTCTGGGTGAATGGTTGGTTCGCCACCCGAGAGTTGCAGGATGTCAATCAGGCCTTTACGTGCAACAACCCCATCAACCCGCGCCTGCACATCGTCGAACGATGCACACTTGGTATCCCCACCAACACCGTATGGGCTCTCTGCGTAGCAGGTTGGGCAAGTCAAATTACAACTATCAACGATCTCAATCAACGCAACACACGTCGAGAGTTGCTCGAACGGATCAGCGGACGTGCTCGCCGGCGCACAACAGCCGCCGGTACCACAACACGCCGTGCCTTCTCCTGACGCATTCACTGGATTTCCATGACTGGCGAAGTACCAGCGCGCATCGCTCTGCAAGCGCACCACGAACGATCCGTGCTCCGCGCACTCCTTCTCCATAAACACCGCGCCAGCACGCTCAACAATGCGCGCCTGAATTTCAACAGTGCACACCGGGCAGCGACTTTTCGTCACCTTGATTGTTTGTTCGCTGCGATGAATAGCAATATTGATCATTGCATTGCCAATCACCTACCAGTTGCCAACACTGCCGA
>DBCE01000163.1:317-4184 GCA_002292895.1 Phycisphaerales bacterium UBA966 | reverse complement strand
CACTTGCACGCGCATCAGGCGCGCGGCGCTGCGCATGTTGGGAAGGTGCTCAAGCGTGAGCGCAAATCCCTTGCTGCGGTCAAGATCCCAATCAGCACGCTTCACTCGCGCGGCAGCATCAAACTGTTGGCGCACGGCGGCGGTTCGTTGCAGCAAGACATCAAGCTGCGCACGCTCTTCTTGGGTGACGGGATAGTGGAGATTTCCAAGGAAGGCTTCTTCGTCGACACTGACGACTGGGGCGTTCGTGCCGTAACCAGCGGCCTCGAATGCTGCGCGCCATAGAGGTGCAGCGTTGTCCTGAGCGTGCGCCGCAACGGAGCTGAAGGCAGCGATCAGCGCAAGGATTGCCATCACTGTTTGGTGTCGGCAACCAGTGCGAGCGTTGGTCGTCAGGGCCATGGTGTCAGGGTATCGGTGTTGGTGGAATCCGCGTTCTGGCGATTGGCGCTTCTAGAAACACGAAATGTGACAGGTTCGCGGACCTTGGACGGAAACCGAAGCGAGTGCAGCTTGGGTGGCAGCCGTTTGGGGCTATGTTTAACACCTAGATGCTGCACGCTCCATACATCGCCCTGTCATGTGTCCGTTCCACTGTTGGCGCGATCGTCACACTCACCGTGTGTGCCACTTTGGGGTTGTCTGGAGGCGCCCATGCTCAGCAGTTTGTTCAGCAGACGAGCACCCGATTCCCCGTGCAGGCGGAGTACACCAACCAAAGCACCGTGGTGGACATAGATAACGATGGCGACCTCGACATCGTGTGGGCGAATGGGCAGGGCTATTCAACGCAAGGCGCGGCACTTGCGGTGCGCGTCTACGTGAACAACGGTGCTGGCGTGTTTGCCGATGAAACATCGACTCGTGCCACCGGGATCACTGGTTGGTATCGCGGCGTTGAGGCTGGTGATGTTGATCGTGATGGCGATTGGGATTTGATCCTGGCGAATGACTTCAACAAGCGCCCGCAGATTCTGATCAACAATGGGTCTGGCGTATTCGCCGACCAAACATCCACTCGTTTGCCAGTTACCACCATGTCGAGCGCGCGTGCGCAGTTTGGTGATGTCGACAACGACGGCGATCTTGACTTGGTCTTCTGCAACAACGGGACCACGCGATTTGGGTCCGGGCAGCCGCAGCTTTATCTGAATAACGGAGCCGGTGTGTTCACCGCTACGTCTGGCTATTTGCCAGTCGGCAATGTTGGCGAACAGATGGACATCTTGTTCCTTGATATCGACAACGACCTTGACCTTGACATCATGCTTGGAACGCGGGCAAGCTCACCAAACCAGAGCCGATTGTGGAAGAATGATGGCACGGGGCGTTACACCAATATTGCCACATTTCCATCTGATTTTTCGTCATACAGTTATGACGCCGGTGACATCGATGGCGATGGCGACCTTGATCTGATCGGCATCAATGCCGGATCATCAAGCACGGAGTTGCTCTTGCGGAACAATGGCACGGGCACGGCGTGGACCAATATCTCCACCAGCATTACGCCCAATCCGGCCATCGATGACAACGACAGTCGCTTCTTTGATATTGACATGGACGGCGACCTCGACATGGTGATTGGAAGTCTGGGCGCGCGCGACCGTATTTATCTGAATAGCGGTCTTGGGGTGTTCACGGAAAGCACCACGCTGATGGCTGCGGTGAGCGATGCGACCATTGATGTCAAGGTTGCAGACTTTGACAACGACAAGCGCTTCGACATCATTACGGCGCAGGGCGAAAGCGGCGCGTTCCAGAACAAGATTTACATGAACACCACGGGTCCAATTGACAATCGTGCACCACGCGTGGTGGCGATGGACCAAGTGGCGCCCGCTACCCCGGCAGCAGCACAATCAGTGCGCGCAAACATCGCAGATGACATGACCAGCGACCGCGGCTTCCACGACAAGGGCGTGACGCTCAACTACACCGTGAATGGCGGTGCAACACAGACAGCGCCAATGCCGTGGAGCGGCAACAACCAGTGGCGCGGCGTGGTGCCGGTACAGGCGGTTGGTGCAGTGGTGGTGTATTGGGTGACCGCGACGGATTGGTCGGGAAATCTTGGCACTGGCACCAGTAAGACCTACACCGTCCCAACGCCGATTGACCCTGCAGATCTCGATCGAAACGGCGTCGTCAACGGCGCAGATCTCGGGCTCTTACTTGGCGCGTGGGGCCCAGGAAGCGGGCCTGCGGACCTTGACCGCAACGGCGAAGTGAACGGCGCCGACCTTGGCCTGATGCTCGGCTCGTGGAGTGTGTGAGTTGCGGGCTGTCGCTACATTTCCCGCATGCGCCCGGAAGACCTTGCAGCAGTAAACGCCCGCGTCCGCGCGGTTGCCGATCGCATTCAGCCCTTGCTAGCGCCACACGAGGGCCTCGCCAAGCGCAATGCGTACGCCCACGTCTGGCTCGGCCTCAAAGTCATCTTCGGCGACGACTGGCGCGAGCGCACCACTCCCGAGAGCGCGCGAGCCTTCCTCCAATGGATGGACGCAAATCCAAACGCAGACTATGACGAGTACGCCGGCCCGCGTGAAGAGCTCACGGCGGAGGGGCGGGGGGAGTTGTTTTGAGGGCTGTTCACCCCGCCCGTGACGGATCATGCTCGGCGCGATGTCCGCGGTTTGCGCGATACCACTCGATGGTCCGCTTCATGCCGTCTTCGAATCCCACTTGCGCGCGCCAGCCGAGCAGCTTTGCGGCGCGTTCGGTGTCGAGGCAGCGGCGTGGCTGACCGTCTGGTTTGCTGGAATCCCAGCGAATTTCACCAGTGAATCCGCTGAGGCGGGCCACCAGAGTCACAAGGTCACGGATGGTGATTTCCATACCAGTGCCGAGGTTGATCGGCACCGGGTCGTCCATGGTTTCGGTGGCGCGCACCAAGCCCTCGGCGGCGTCTTCCACGTAGAGGAACTCACGGCTTGCGCTGCCTGTTCCCCAGCACGTCATGTGATCGGCGCCGGACTCTTGCGCCTCCACACACTTACGAATGAGCGCGGGAATCACATGGGAAGTGGAAAGGTCAAAGTTGTCCCACGGCCCATAGAGATTCACGGGCAGCAGGTACGAAGACGCCAGGCCGTATTGCCGGCGATAGCCATCAAGCATGACCATGGCGGCCTTCTTAGCCACACCGTACGGCGCGTTGGTTTCCTCGGGGTAACCGTTCCAGAGGTTGTCCTCATGAAACGGAACGGGCGTGAACTTTGGATACGCGCAGATGGTGCCAGCCTGCACAAACTTCTTGATGCCAGCAATTCGACCGCGCTCAATGAGATGCAGAGCCATCGCCATGTTGGCAAAGAAGTAGCGACCGGGGTTCGCCTGATTGGCCCCGATGCCGCCAACTTCCGCGGCAAGGTGAATCACCACGTCGGGACGCGCGTCGCGGTACACGCGCTCAACATCGGCCTCGTGGGTCAGGTCATAGTCACGCCGGCGAGGGATAAAGATGTCGGTCACCCCGCGCGCACGGAGGCGTTCAACCACAGCGCGACCGAGAAAGCCGGCCCCGCCGGTGAGGAGGATGCGGGAGGTGGGGAGGTTCATTCTCGTTTCATTGTCTCACGAATCGGGATTCCTGTGCGAGCACATGTCTGCAACTAGGATGGCACTCGCATGAAAAAGGCACTCATTACAGGAATTACGGGTCAAGACGGCAGTTACCTTGCGGAACTGCTCTTAGGCAAAGGCTACGAAGTCCACGGCATCGTCCGCCGCAGCTCCAGCTTCAATACGGCCCGTCTTGACCACATCTATCAGGACCCGCACCTGCCTGGTAGCCGCCTGAAGCTCCACTATGGCGATTTGAACGATGGCAACAACCTATCGAACATCATCCGCATGGTCGAG
>DBCE01000163.1:0-130 GCA_002292895.1 Phycisphaerales bacterium UBA966 | reverse complement strand
CCAGGCATCAAGCAGCGAAATGTACGGCAAGGTGCAGGAAGTTCCACAGCGCGAAACCACGCCGTTCTACCCACGTTCGCCGTACGGATGCGCCAAGGTCTTTGCGCACTGGATCACCGTGAATTTCCGC
>DBCE01000242.1:5637-5768 GCA_002292895.1 Phycisphaerales bacterium UBA966 | reverse complement strand
AGTCGGACCACGCGTTGGCAATGCGCGGCGACGTCATTTTCGTGGGTGACAATGATGATGGTCTGCCCTTCACGGTAAATGCGCGTGAACAGTGCCAAGATTTCCGCCGTGGTGGCGGAGTCGAGATTTCC
>DBCE01000242.1:2972-5605 GCA_002292895.1 Phycisphaerales bacterium UBA966 | reverse complement strand
TCGGCCATCAGAATCTTGGGGTTGTTGAGAATCGCACGGGCGATCGCCACGCGCTGCTTCTGTCCGCCCGAGAGTTGGTTGGGGCGGTGATCAACACGGTTACCAAGACCAACACGCTGCAGCGCAGAAAGTGCGCGTTCACGTCGAGCGCGGAAGCCACCTGCGGTCGAGGAATACATCAGTGGAAGTTCCACATTCTCTAACGCCGACTGGCGAGCAAGCAACTCAAAGCTTTGAAAGACAAAGCCGATTTCTTCGTTCCGAATGAGCGCCAATTCGTCCGTCTTCATGGCGCTTACCAAGCGCCCTCCAAGCATGTATTCACCACTCGTTGGACGGTCGAGGCAACCAAGCATGTTCATCAGTGTGCTCTTACCCGAGCCAGAGCTACCCATGATGGCCACCATCTCATTGCGGCCAATGTCAAGATCAACCCCACGCAGCGCGTGAATGGTCTCCACGCCAACTCGATAGACCTTTGCAATTCCGCGAAGTTGGATGATCGAATCACTCATGTCTATTCAATTCAGGCGCTTCTTCATCACGGCACGTGACTCACAGCAACTCACTGTGTTGCACATCAAAAGCGCATGCGCATTCCGCGACCACCACGGCCACCACCACCGCCGCCCGAACCGCCGCCTTCGCCACCACTCCATGACTCCTCTGATTTGACGGCATCGCCATCCTTCAAACGCTCCAGGGATTTGTATGGGCCAACCACCACAACTTCGCCTTCCTTCAATCCATCAACAATGATGGTGTTGGTGAGATTGGATGGACCAGTGGCCACCGGCGTCGCCACGGCTTTGCCGTCAATCACTCGGTACACCATGCTGAGATTTTTTGCGCCAGGAGTGATCAACGGACTGCTCTTCAACGCATCCGGAAGATCTTCAACCTTGCGGTCAATCACGGCTTGGCTTGGAACATTGAGCCCACTGTGGCGAGCGATGGAAATATCAACGTTGCCGCCCAGACCACTGAAGATCTGCTCGCCATTCAGATCAAGGAGCACCGCTGTCTTGAAGAATCCGGTGCCATCTTTATCGTTGGTTCGGCTGAGCGCTACTTCCTCCACCGTTCCAGCAAAGATGCGCTTCTTATAGCCGTTGATTCGAACTTCACCCGGTTGATCCTTGGCGACTCGTGGAATGTCTGATTCACTAACCTTGGCGGTGAGTTTCATCTTGCTCAAGTCGGCAATGGTGAGGATCTTCGTTCCCGGGTTATTCATGGTGCCAACCACCACCAATTCGCCAACCTCGGCATTGAGCTGGGTAATGATGCCATCGATCGCCGCGACCACGACCGTCCTCCGGAGCGCCTCGCGCTGCTGGTCAATCTGGGCTTCGGCGGCGGCCAAGCTCTTCTCCAGCTGAACGATGGTGTTCTTCTGCGCTTGGAATTGCGCATCGAGGTCTGCGGCGCGCGTCACGGAATCTTCATAGGCCTGCCGACTGATGTCCCCGGCACGAAAGAGCGACTCCTGCCGTTGCGCTGTGGCGCGCGCATTCTCCAAGGTGTTCTGCGTACCGACGATGCGGGATCGCTCCGCTTCCAGGCGGTAGCGTTCACCATCGCGCCGGGCTTCCACACTCTGCAAGGCTGCCTTGAGATCCCGGTCATCAAGACGCATGATCAGGTCGCCGGCGCGAACGCGTTCACCCTCGCGATGCGGCAATTCCACAATGCGCGCCGACACTTCCGCTGACACATCCACCTTGCGCTTGGGTTCAATGATTCCCGGTGCCGAAACCGTCTCCACCAGCACCCCCACCGATGCGGGTTCCATGCGAACCACGGTGGCCTCCGGGCCTCCGACATTGATCCACGCCCAGATGTCCTTTCCAGCGAACAGCGCCACCAACGCAACAACCACGGTGACGGCGATCGAGACAATGAGTGCGGGTCGCATATCGAGGCTGGATCCTGTAGGAAAGCGAAACGAGAGCCGTTCCGGAATACCTCAGAATCATACGCCGCGAATTAGGCGGCAGGCTCGATGGTGACGGTCAGTCCACGAGTCTGAAACTGCTCTTGGATGAGTTCCGCACGCTCGCGATGGGTGACCATCAGCAGTGCAACCCCGGACTCATGTGCCTCCACGGTTCGCTCCACGGCATCACTGACGGTGAGCCGCGCAAACTCCACCACCGAGCGAGTCACCAGCGAAAAGTCGCTGACATCGTCATTGTGGAGGAGTACCGCCCATCCTGGCATCGGCTTGCGCTGAGGTGGAGCAACTTCAGGAAGCAACGCGGTGCCTCCCTCTGAAGACTCTGACGAAGCAACAATCTGACTGCTGAACTGGACGGCGCCGACGTAAAGGTTGGACATTACGCAGAATCACACCGGATGCTGCATATGAAATCAAGTGCAAATTGTTGTTATCGGCGGGAATCTTCCAGTACTTACCACTTAAACACCAGCTTGCCAAACTGCTCGCCTGCCTCAAGACGCGCATACGCCGCTTCGGCCGCAGCCGGCTCAAAGACCTGATCCACCGTGGCACGGAGCGCCCCGCTTTGCAGCAAGGCAATGACGCTGCGGAACTCGTCCATCGAACCCATGGTGGATCCAATGATGGAGAGCTGATTCCAAAAGATGCGAGCAAGATCGGTGGTGCCATC
>DBCE01000242.1:2375-2899 GCA_002292895.1 Phycisphaerales bacterium UBA966 | reverse complement strand
ATGCATGGCAAATGCACGGCCTTGCCAACGCTCTCCGCCACAATGTCAACGCCGCGTCCACCGGTTGCCTTGCGCACTTCGCGCGACCAATCGGCGCCGGTGTCAAGCACCGTGAAATTGGCGCCGAGCGTCTTGGCACGCTCCAGCTTTGCTGCATGGCGGCTTGTCACAATTGTGGTGCACCCAAAATGTCGCGCAATTCCAAGCGCAGCAAGAGCAACACCGCCACCGATACCGGGAATAAGCACCGTCATACCTGCCTGCAAACGCGCGCGCGTCACCAACATGCGCCACGCTGTGAGGTGCGTCAGCCCAAAAGCCGCCGCGTGCACTGGATCAATGTCGCCGATGTCCAATACATTGGTTGCTGGAGCAACAAAGTACTCCGCATGCGTGCCGGGGCAATGCTCGCCGATCATGAAGATGTCCTCGCCGGACGGAGCGTGCCCCGGGCGCGGTGCCTCGGGACGGATGACCGCCGCATTGAGAATCACTCGCTTGCCAACCCATGCCGCATCAACGCC
>DBCE01000242.1:0-2295 GCA_002292895.1 Phycisphaerales bacterium UBA966 | reverse complement strand
CCTGGCAAGCCGCGGCCAACCCACAGGTCCAGATGATTGAGGGCCGAAGCCTCGGTGCGGACACGCAACTCGCCGGGAGCGGGAGTGCACTCCGATCGACCACCTGTAAAGCGGACATTTGGGGCGACGGGGGTTCCTTGACGGAGGACTTCAATAGCGCGCATGGAGGTCGAGTGTAGGACGCGCCGAACTACGATGCACGAGAGGAAACCCCATGAAATTCACCGCCCTTCCCGCCTGTCCCCGCTTTGTTTCATGCGCCGCCACCGTCATGGCCATCGCGTGTGCCCACTTCGCACACGCCGCGCCGCAGCAGCAGCAACTGGCCGATCGCGCTCGGCAGGTCGCTGAGCAAATGGCGCTGTGCCCCATCAAAGCAATGCCCGCATCACTTGACGCCGGTTTCGTTGCGCCACAGACCGATGTGAAGTTCGAGGCAACGCTTCTGAATACGCTTGATCGTCCAGTGAAGTGTGTTCGCAGTGCGCCGAGTTGCACGTGTACCACCGTCGACATGCTCGGTAAGGAAATTCCCGCCGGCGGCACACTCAAGGTTCCACTCTCCATGCGAACAAGCGGCGCGACTGGTGAAAAGTCTGCGCAAGTAGTGCTGATGTTTGACGGCGTCCCTGGGCTGGTGGAACTGAGTATCAAAGCGGAAGTGACTTATCCGGTGCGCGGTATTCAGTTAAGTGTTGGCGCAGATGGCAAGCAACGTCGTGATCCATTCATCAATGCGTTCGACAACAAGGCGAACGTCACTGGCGAAATTACCGTGGAGTCGATTGATGGAAAGTCATTTCGCATCATGTCGGTTGGTGGCGCAGCGCCGGTGTTTGTGGACTACAACCCAGCAGAGCAAGGTCCGCGCGAGAGCTACCGCGTGCGGTATGACTTCTCCAGTTTGCCCTGCGAGCGTGTGCCCAAGTATTTAGTGATTGAAACTGATCGAGCCGATGCGCGGCTGATTGATATGCGCGTCCGCCATGAATGCACAAAAATAAGCGCTAATTTTGGCTTTGCACAGTACCGCGAGAACGTCGGCGTCATGGCGCCCGGTGCAACCAAAGTATTTGAAGTTGAGATCAAACACGCGAACGGGGTGCGCATTGATTCGGTGACCAGTACTGACCCGCGTGTTGACGCAAAGTTGTTGGACCAGAAATCGGGTGCCGAAGACGGGCTCCTGGTGCGGGTGTCCGTCACTGCTCGCGCTGATGCCAGTGGCATGGTCTTGACCCCGCTGCGTTTCGTTGGTGTTGGGCCGGATCCCAAGAGACCAGTGCCAGCGGGGCAGCCCGCAGCCACTATGCCGCGCGAGTCAGACTTCCTGATCTATCTCAAAATTGAAGCGCCAGTTCCGCAATTGCAGGCGAAGCCAGTCACCGACGCAACGCCCAAGGAAGTTCCCGCTGCAGTGCGAACGGCCGTGCTTGCACCCGCATCGATTCCAACCGATGCGCGCGTCAATGCAGAAAAGATCACCACGCTCGGTGCGCCCAACGTTCCGTCACGCGTCATCCAACCGCTACCTGTGATACTTCGTATCGCCGATCGCGCCGAAGACGTACCCATGGACGCCGCGCGATTCGCAGCAGCGAAGATGGCAGTGAGCAAGGGTCTTGCGTTCATGCGCGCCACGCAGGGGCCCAACGGTGGGTGGATGGAAAGCACTGCTGCGAAAGCGACCGATCAAAGCAAGCCGTCAGCCGCCGTGCCAAACGCGGTCACGGCACTGGCACTGAAGGCGTTCGCGCAGGCTGGATTCCCTGCAAAAACTGACATAAACGCGCGCAAAGCCCTGGCGTTTGTCACCGCTGGAACGCAGGTGGCGGGCGCATTTCAGCCTGATCTCGGCGGCGGATTAGCAAACTATGTGGCCAGCATGGTACTGATGGGGCTTGCTGCGCAACAAGATCCGGCGCTCGCTATGGAGATGGAAACTGTACGAACGTGGCTTGTGAAAAATCAGTGGGACCAATCCCAAGGGATCAGCCCCAACGCGGATTGGTTTGGTGGTGCGGGATACGGAAGTCACGGGCGGCCCGACCTCTCCAACACGCAGCTCATGCTTGACGCATTGCACGATGCTGGCGTGTCAACCGATGACCCCGCCGTGCAACGCGCCTTGGTATTCGTGCAACGCACTCAGAATGTCAAGAGCAACGACGCATCATGGGCGCAACACGGGAACGCTGATGGAGGCTTCGCTTACACGGCCGCCAATGGTGGCGAGAGCTTTGCAAGTGAAGTGGCCGGCGAGGGTCGATACGGTGAGAAGATGCCGCCGGAGAC
>DBCE01000112.1:7160-7971 GCA_002292895.1 Phycisphaerales bacterium UBA966 | reverse complement strand
TCGATGCGGTGGGTACGCCGGCCTGGTTGGAGGCTTCATGGGCGATGCCAGGAATTGCAGCGGGTCCAGCCGGGGTCAGTCTTGATCCGCTGGTGCTGCGCTGGTTTGACGGAGGTCGCATGTCGCCGTTCGTGCAGGAGATCGGTGCGAAGGACAAGCAGGATTATCACGGCCGATTCAGCGTGTGCTTTCAGGGAACGGAAGGCGCACTGTTTGCCAATTACGACGAAATGTTGGTGTGGCCGGGCGCGCGCGGCGCGGAGTGGAGCGCGCGGGTGGCGAGCGGTACGGCGGGCATCACGCCGCTTGCGGCAAGTCGTGGCCATCATGCCGAGTGGTTGCAGGCGATCCGCGATGGAGTGCCGAGTGCTCCGCTATGCAATTTCGAATATTCGGGACGCCTCACCGAGTTGGTACTTGCGGGCATGGAGGCGTACCGGGCAGGCAAGCAGATTGATGTGACTATTCAGTGAATTCGCGACTATCGTGCGCGTATGTCCAGCCCACTCCAACCGCAACTTGTCAAGGACATCGACGCCGCGTTCGTGCGGATCCAAGCCTCGGACCCGTCGGCTGCGGGCCCGCATTGGGGAGCGATGCACAAGTTGCTCTTGAAGGCAAAGATCGATCCACAGGCAATCATGCGTCTTGTGGGCGCGCGGGACATCGCAGAACTCACGCGAGCAGTCGCGCGCGCGAAGGGCGAAGAAGTAGCGGAATCATCGGATGGCGCTTCATCTGATGCCGGTGCTTCGAACGCCGAGGGCACCACCGCCAATGCTGCCCCATCGCAAGAATTCGAACTCTCCGT
>DBCE01000112.1:0-7116 GCA_002292895.1 Phycisphaerales bacterium UBA966 | reverse complement strand
CTGCAAGACGCGCTGCGGATGTTCCGAAAGCGCGTCAAACTTTCGCAGCTCGATGCGGATTCCAAACTTGGCGTCGGGCCGATGAGTGGCACGGGTCAACACCGCATTCAAGGGATGTTGCCGCCGCGCGATTTTCCCTGGGCTGTATGGGAAGCGCTCGTCAAAGCCGGAAAGCTCCGTCGCGATGCTGACGGTTTCTATTCGATCGTCGAACAGCCGGGCGGCGCGCACTGGTGAGATAAATTAGTCCCGTTCCTCCCGGACCATTTTATGGGCGATGAGGACGCCGGCGAATGGGGCGAAACCGTCGTCGTACGGGCTGGGGCGGATTTCTGCGTGGAATCCGAGGGTTTCTAGGTGCGCCATTGCTGCATCCATGTACGGATGCTGACGCGGCGGCATCTGCATCGCGTGCGTTGGGGCCATGCGAATCTCACCGCGCGTGACCCGGGCCAGTTCAGTGATACTGCGAAGATGGAACGGCAGATCAAATCGGTCGTCCTCTAAGAGTCCGCCGTTCGTGATTCCTGAGTAGCAGAACAGGAAATTGGACGAAAGCACTACATCAAACGCGCCATCTGCAAACGGCAATGTCGGAAGCGCCGCATGGAGATAGCGCGTCCCTCGACCATGTCGGTAGTCCGCAATGAACTCATCAAGCGCGTCAAACTTGTCCTTGCGGAACTTCACCGGATCGCGGAATGTCAGCGAGTCAGTCGCCAGCGCCAGCCGCGCAAAGACATCATTGATGTTCGCAGTCGCACGCGCAAGCAATTCGTCCGGCGCAAACTGAAAGAGTGGATCGCAACCAACAACATTGAGGCCACTTGCGCACGCGTTGGCAACAAACGCCGCCGGGCCACACGGGCAATCGAGGACCGAGCGGCCACGCAGGGCGCCCTCATCAAGCGCAAACATTTGCAAGTACTCGCTGTACGTCCGGCCAAAAAATGCAACTTCGGGTACCGAGAACGCCGTACTCACGCGCGCACCAAACCCGGCACGGCGTACTCGCCGCCGAGCACGGACTGCGTATCGGCTTTCATCCACTTTCCAAGCACTTCTTGATACACGCCGCGGAAGTCAGTGGTGAACTTGAGATCGCCTCCATCCAGGTCGGTGAGGCTCGGATACTTCCCTTGCAGTCCGGGCTGCACGCCCGCACCAATCAGGAACATCGGACCCGCCGTGCCGTGATCGGTTCCATTGCTCGCGTTCTGGCGCACGCGCCGTCCAAATTCGCTGAAGCACATGGTCATCACTCGACCGTCATTCCCTTGCGCTGCCAAGTCCTTCTGGAATGCCAAGATCGCGTCGCCAAGCTGCCGCATCAGATTTGCATGCCCACCCGGCTGATTGGCATGGGTATCAAATCCACCCATACTCACGTAGTAGACGCGCGTCTTCATGCCATCACGAATCATGGCCGCAACAGTTTGCAACTGCTTGGCGAGCGCGCTGCCCGGGTACGCCACCAGCGGCTTCTTGCTCACTGCCGCGCGAATGCGATCACTGGTCAACTGCGCATCAAGCGCGGTGCGCATCAAGAAACTCTCCTGCGAACCAGGCTCGACACCAGGCAAGGAGCCTGCCCGAACCATCGCTTGATATTCCTTGTCCATCGCGCCGTTCTTGTCAGCCCCTAGCCAGCGGAAGAGGTCTGCGCTTTCGAATGCGATCGGCGTACTCTTTGCGCCGGTCATCGCAAGTGGCGCCGTTCGGCCAACCGCCACTGCCATGTCTGCCGACGGATTGCCGTTGCACGAAGCATCAACGTAACGCCCCAGCCAACCCGTTCCCTTGCCCTCGGGGCGACCACTCTGCCAGATATCCATGCTCGCAAAGTGGCTGCGATTGGGATTCGGATAGCCAACACCGGCCACTACGCACAGCGATCCAGCGTCATGCAGCTCTTTAAAGCCAGTGAGGTTTGGGTGCAGCCCAATACCGTTCGCTTGGTCCAGTTGCAGCGCAGCACCACCGTTCTTGGGCTTGCCGGGCTCGCCGATTCCGATCCCCGGACGTGCGTTGTGATACTCCGGTTGCCCGTACGGGATCACCGAATTCAGGCCATCGTTACCGCCAGACAGCTGCACCACCACCATGATGCGCTCGTCCGGCACACCCGGGCGCGATCCCAGCGTGCTTCCATCCGGCGCCAGCATGCCAAACGCGCTCTGTTGAATGAAGTGCGGCAGCGTTGCCGCAAACGACGCCAGCAGTGCGCCCTGACGGATGAAGACTCGACGGCTGTATGCATTGATGTCGGTCATGCCAGTTGATACTCCGGGAGCGCGGTGATGAGTGCGATGACTGCAACGGCACGACTGTGTTCCGTGGCGCGTGCCTGCGCCTGTGATTCAAGGAACGATACGAGCGCCGCTCGGCGTTCGGGGTGCGGTGGGGCGGCCAGACTGACGGAAATCAAACGATCGACCATGGCACCAGGCGTCGTGGCCCCTGCGAGTAGCGGTTCGGGGTTGAAACGCGTCTCGTCATTCTCCCAGTCGTAGACGTCGGGACGCTTGCCAGTCAGCAAGTAGATCGCGACATTCTGCCTGACAAATAGCGTGCTGGTATTGATCCACGTGCGCCCGCCATCCCAGCCTTTCACGTTCGGTGGCTGGAACAGATCTTGACCCATGAGGTCGCACGCGCCTGCCAGTGCGCTCAGTTGTCGCGGTGGAGTGCCGTACTGCCGAACCGTCTGCACGATGAGTTGTGCGGGGCTCTTGATGGTCGCTGCACGATTCGACAGATGATAAAAGTGTGCGCTACTAAACAGTTTGGTCAGTACTGGTTTGATCTCATACTGTTGCGCGCGCAATTCGCTGGCAAGAGCCTTGATGAAGGACTCTCGAGCCTCGCGCTGTTCAGCAGAGATATCCGCAGCTGGAGTGTCATTCACAAAGAACCGGTACAGCTTTGCTGCAATAAATTCACTGCATTCAGCCTTAGCAAGTGCCAGTCGCGCGAATTCATCGCCGTTCCAATTGCCTGCTTTGCCAAAGATGGTCTTTGCGCCGCGGTCGTGGTTGCCGTCTCGGAACTCAAATTCATCGTCCTCAAACGTATAGCCAGTCAGCGCGCGCGCTCCGGCTTTGATGTCTTCTTCGGTGTAGCCGCTGCCTTCGCCGAGAATGAACAATTCCAGCAGCTCCCGCGCGAGATTCTCGTTCGGTCGCCCCTTGCGACTCTTGTCGTTGTCAAGGTATTTGATCATCGCTGGATCGCGAATCACGTTCAGCACCAGCATGCCGAAATTACCTGTCGCATACGTGCGAAACAGTTGATTCTGTTGGAACATATGCCAACTGTCTTCAATGGTCCGCGCGCCGGTAGCAAAGTGGCCGTGCCAGAAGAGCGTCATCTTTTCCTCAAGCGGGCGCGCGGTTTCAATCATGCGCGCGATCCACCACTTCTTGAGATCAATGAGCTGACGGCGGTCGCTCGCCTTTGCCTGATTCTCTTTGCGCTCGAGCCGCTCCACCGCGGATTCGTCGCGAGCGCGGCGCGCAGCATTCAATTGCTCGCGCTCCTCGCGGGTAAGTGGCGGCATCACATTGCGATCGAAGTCATCGGGCGATACGGATTTCTCGGGTTGTGACTCAAAGTTCACCAGGAGTGCAACGGATCGATCAATTCCCTGCGTGGCGAGGACATCAATCTGCGTTGGCGTTCCACCAAACCCCGCGCGGCTGAGCAGATGCCGCGCGGCCGCTGCATCAAAGGGCTGAATCCCGGTGTCAAGGGGTCGGAGGTCGGTGGCGATGGGGGGGGAGGTTGCCATGGCGTGCATGGTCAACGGTGCTGCATAGCCCTTGATTGCCGACTAATTCTCCATGCTGCCACTTGCGCCAGAAAGAATGGCACCGGCATCAGGTACGTCATGAAGTCGAACGCACCCAAGAGGTAGCAGGGCAGGCCAATGAGCAGGATTCCCGCAATGAGGGCGCGGGGGGCGCCGCGGGGTTCAAGCAAGAAAAGAACTGGGAAAAGCAGCCCATAAGCGCCCAAGAATGCCAGATACGCGGGCTCGCCCGGGAGAAGCATGGTGCCGACGTTGCCGTATAGAAGTGGGTGACCGGGCGCAAGGGCAGGGCCCAGCGTGAAGATGAAGGCCGGCGTCGCCAGAAGCACCGCCAGCGCGGTGAGGCCCCCGGCGGCCGCGGTCGGAATTCGAATTCCCGCTGGGGCCGTGATCAGTTCACGGAGGTGCACCGCAATGGTGAAGGCAAGTTGGACGCCCCACAGCACAAGCAGTGCCGTCCCGATGCGTGGCGCGCCGGTGGTTGGGTCATAGAAACTTGCAATGAGTAGCAGCATCGCCGCAAAGGTCAGCCCAAACGTTGCGAACGCGATCCGTGGGCTCGGCGCCTGTTGCGCGGCGCGGTGAAAGGTGAGATCAAAGTACGGCGTCAGGAAGAAGCCCGCGCACAATGTTGGAAATGCGAACGCAAGCGGGAGTGACTCGATCATTGGTGTGATCGGCGTGCGCTCACCAACAGGCGTGAGGTCGACCCCGCCCGGCAGTAGGACAACCAACGCTGAGAGCAGTGTCACAGCGGTGCCGGCAGTGCGCCAGAATGCGTTACCGCGCAGTGCAAGTAGTAGACCAATGACGATGAACGCAATCGGGGTGCCCGTAGCGGCGATGGTGTTGAGTGCGCCGGGCGCGAGCGTCTCGGAGGAGAGGTTCGGGCCAACTAAAAAATACTGCGCAGCCCATCCAGCGAAGTAGCACTGATAGGCCATGGTGACGGCACTAAACAGCGCGCACATCCAGCCCAATCGAGCGGCCAGCGCGCGCGAACGTTGTCCATCCAGAACGAAACCGAACGCGGCGCAGCCAAGGACGTTGGGCACAAAGAACGCCCAGAATCCCGGCCAACCCCAGAGGCGGAGCATCATGAAGGGCAGGTACATGCCGATGCACCACGTCCAACTTGACGTGCAGAACAGACCCCATTGGATGCTCTCAAGAGTGCGTCTCACCCACGGAGTGTATATCGAGCAACAGATTTACTTTTTACGGCGCTCGAGCTTTGCTTTGATCATCAGCTTCGGCGTGCAATGGAAGGTAATGTCGCACTTGCCGACGAGCGGCGCCTTGATTCCCGGCTTGTGGACATGCTGCCGGATTTCCATCTCCAACGGAATATTGAACTCCCCGCCGGAGCGCAGTTTCTCGTCAAGGTCACCCGAGTTCATCACTTCGTACATCGCGGGACCGTAGCACGGGCGCATGAAGCGATAGCGCATCTCTTTGCACACCACAATGTAATCACTGCCGCATCGGCCGAATAGATACAGCCCGCCAGCAACCTCACTGTTACCAAGGAGCGCTGCGCCGGCCATCGCGTTGTACCAATTGCGATTGACGCGCCGGAAGGGAAGCACGGCCACAAAGCTCTGCTTATCCACGCGCTTCATCGTCAGGCCTGACCGGAACGCATACGGAAGCCAAATCGATGCACACGCCTTGCGCACCAAGTTGCTCTTCATACTGACGCGACTCAGCCACGCTTCGACGCGGTCGAGCATCCCCATCGTCGGCAGCGCCGTACGGGCGGAGTTTCCATCCGCGGCGACGCGGTTGTTGACTGGGGTGGGTTCGACGTTGGCGCTCGACATAGCAGGGCGGATGATCCTACCTGCATTTGTAGGTCAGATTTGCCGTGCAACATGGACGGGAATCGTGTGAAATCCACGGTTATGCAACACCTCGCCGTCTGTTCTTGGAGCTTGCGCACTGATTCGCCGGACGCGTTGGCTGACGCCTTGCACCGCTGCGGTATTCACGCCGTGCAGTTGGCGCTCGTGCCGTGCGTCGAGCAGCCAGCCATATGGGGCAACGCCGTCGCTCAACTGCGCGCCCGCGGCATCACCGTAGTCAGCGGCATGCTGGCGACCGTTGGCGAGGACTATTCAACATTGCAGTCCATTGAACTGACTGGCGGTGTTCGTCTCGCAACAACGTGGGCACGCAATCAGGAACTCGCCCGCACGACCGCCGCACTTGCAGGCGATCACGGCGTGCCGCTCGTCACGCTCCATGCTGGATTCCTTCCGCACGATCGTTCGAACGTTGAGCGTGGGGCCATGATCGATCGCCTGCGTGTCATCGCTGACATCTACGCAGCCCGCGGCGTGCGCGTTGCCTTTGAGACCGGCCAGGAAGATGCGAACACATTGCTTGCAGCGCTCGCAGACATTGCGCACCCGAATGTGGGTGTCAATTTTGATCCGGCGAACATGATCCTCTACGGAATGGGCGATCCCGTCATGGCGCTGCGTGCACTTGCGCCGCACGTCTGGCAGATTCATGTGAAAGATGCAGTACCAACGAGCGTCCCTGGGACATGGGGTCGCGAAGTCGTCGCCGGCAGTGGCGCCGTCGACTGGCCTGCCTTCTTCGCAGCCGTCGCAGCGCTACCCCGGACCGTTGACCTGGTCATTGAGCGCGAGGCCGGCCCGACACGCGAAGCGGACATCATGGTCGCGGCATCACTGGTCCGCGCCGCGCACGCTGGCACCGTGTGATTGGGTATCAACACACGACCGCGCATCCCGCCCAAGCATCAATCGCCTACGATTCCCACATGCCTACTTATGTCTACGCCATCATCAAGCCAGACGGCACCGAGGGCGAGGTCTTTGAAGTCTTTCAAAAACTCACCGATCCGACGCTCACGCACCACCCGGAAACGGGCGAGCCAGTCCGCAAGTTGATCGTCACGCCGCAAGTACAGACATCAAGCGACACGCAGCGATTCTCCAAGAACAATCTCGAGCGCCTGGGCTTTAGTCGTTTCGAACGCAAGGGCGACGGGCACTACGAAAAGACCGCGGGAACCGGTCCGGACACGCTGAACGCGGGCGACTGAGGTGAACGCGCTTGCGGGGGTTGCGATGCGGGCATCATGGTTTCGTACTTGGTCGCATTGAGGCATCCCGCCTTCAGAGTGGTCGTGACGCAACACGATTTCCTACTGCCTCGCATTCGCCTTACGAGGACGGCCGCTGAGCGCGGCCCTGTCCTCTGCGGCGAGTGCGGCCATGGTGCGGTGGCGGAGATCAACAGACTGCGGTTGTTGGAGCGCGCCAACGCACACA
>DBCE01000074.1 GCA_002292895.1 Phycisphaerales bacterium UBA966 | reverse complement strand
TGCGGTCGATGCCGCTGGCAAGTGCAGAAGCGACTGGTTGACGGCATCCATGATTTGGTGGAAGTGGAACTGGTGGGGCGCGGTCGCAGGCATCAGATTCGCGCGGGACTGGCGCATCTGGGATATCCACTTGCGGGTGACGCCCTGTACGGCGGCTCGACCACGGTGCATACGCACCCGGCGCTCCATGCATGGCGCGTCGAGATCGATGGCGAACAGGTTGAATGCCCTGCAGATGCGCGATTTACAGGCTGAAATGCGGAGTGCAGCGCGCAACGAAACGCGGACGGCGCGAGATACCGATCGACGCGGCACGTGTTCCTGCGCTATTCCGAATCATGACTCCCAGCGTGCAATCTCTTCGCGACGGTGTGGTGGCGCAAGCACGATGAGTATGACGGTTGGATAGATCAAGCCAATGATGCAGCCGCCGACCACTTGGGCACGCTGCCAGAAAGTTGCTTCGCCAGGAATTTCGCCCGCGCGCTCGTCCTCACTGACGGGCATCGGTGGCTTCTGGGTTTCTTTCCATTCATTGGTGGCGCGCACAATGCCGGCTTGCCACTCCGAAGCAGGTCCAAGCATCCAGAACCCGATCGCTAGAAGCGGTATCGCTAATCCAATACGGATGAACGCATAGCGACGCAGTTGCCGCGGTCCGGAGGAGCGACGGCGAAGGGTGGCAATGCCTCCGAGCAGAAGCAGCGTGCTCAGGATCAGCGATGCCACCAAGTCAACGCCCATACCGAGCATCATGGCGCGCGGCGCATCAGGAAATTTGATTGGCATGGCACCAGAAAACAGCTTCATGGAGAAGATGCCCGCCATACCGCAGCAACTTGCCAAGAGCGTCAATCCACCAATCGCGATGGAAATGCCACCGATCCAGCCGGGCCATGTTGAATTTGAATCGTTGTTTCCCTGTGCAACCGAGGCGGATGCGCCCGGGCCAGTTGGAGGCGTTGGATCAAACGGCACGAATGGAGGTTGTGACGATTGGTTCATGCCGGTCAGGGTACCGCGATCCTGAGGGTCGGGCTATCGGGCTACGCAGCGAACCAGTCGCTACCGCGCGGCGGCAGGAAACGGTGGTAGCGCCGGAGCATCCGGCATGCACACACGAAACAGCACCTGATGCGCGCGCGTACCCCATGTGGCATCGTTTGCAGGAATCTCCACCACGCGGGCTGCTCGCCAGTCGCGCACCGCCATGGTGACGGCGCCAACGGCAATCGGATCCGTCACCAGTGCATCACGCAGATCAATGCGCGCTTCGCCTGCAACGCGCAGTGGCTCGGCTGGCGGCATGGAGCATTCGTATTCGGGCATCGGATCAAAGCGGGACGTCTCGCCCTCGCGGATATCAGCGGCGTCGGCAATCATGACCGATTCTCCGCCGATTCGAACTTCCACGCGGGCATCGGGGCGGTCTTCCAGACCAACCACGGGGGATTCGGCACCCGTGGTGCTCCAGCGCACGCCAATCATTGCCAAGGTTGTTCTGCCTGCCAGCGCGGAACGACGCCACGCCATCACAATGGGGGCCATCCGTCGATTCACTAACGGCCAAGCCTGCAAGTATCTGTCCGCCAGTTCCACCCGTGGTTCCCGGGCAAATTGTTGATAGAGACCGCGGTCAACCCGCAAGTCAACTTGCTCAATACTGCGCGCGATCGTGGCGCGCGCGGGCGCGTCCAGTGACATCCACGCAACGGTTCCTGGACGCACTTGATTGGCGAGCGATTCCAGTGCACTCCAATCGCTGCGGTCAACCGCCGTGATTGCCCCCTGAATAAATGACGCCACTGCGCGCGCTGGAAACTCCACGCGAATGGCAGTGAGTTCCGTAGCGGTTCGATCATCGCAGGATGGAAGTCGTGCCAGCGCCGCTGCGGCGGATCCAGGCAGGCCGGCATTGAGCGCCTCGGTGATACCGCGCACTCCGGCCTCCCACGCTTCCAATTCCGCAATGCGTTCACTCACTCGACTGCGCGCTTCGGTCAAGGCGCGTGCACCACTGGGCGCCGGAATACGCGCCAGTTGTGGATCATCGCGCAGGCGTTGCAACACATCACGGGCCGTTCGTGCCGAAGTTGCGGACTTGGCTTGTTCAAGAGCAGGGCGCAACGTAGTACGCACCAAGACCTCGCCGTGCAGCGTGGCCGCATTGCTGCGCGCCAAGTCAAAGTCACGCTTATCGTTTCCGCGCATCGGAGCAGGTGGAACTGCATCAATGATTTCTAACAATTCCGCGCTGCGATCATTGGTGGCGGCCGTCACCGTTCGTGATTGCAGCGCAGCGAGCGCCTCGCCGTTGCGGCGGTGATCATTCTCAAACTCCGCGCGCCGCTCGGCAATGCGGGCCTCAAGGCTGGCGTGCGCGGCTGGCGAGTCAAGTGCCAGTTGCGCGGCAATTTCAGAGCGCCGCGCGTCGATCGCCGACAGTTCAGTGCTGTCGCTGGCGCGATCGACATCATCGCGCAGTATCCGGAGCCGGTCCGCTCGTACCGCTCGAGCGCGGACAGCGTCCTCCACGGCAGCCACCGCTTGCTCCAGTTCCGATCGCAACGACTGCAATTCGCTGCTGCGAACGGTGCGTGACCACGCATGCGCTGCCCATGATGCGTCGAGCGCTGGCTTGCACAGAAGTACCGCCGAACGCAGGTGCTCAAGTGCCGATGAGACACGCGTTGCGGCAACATCTTGCTGCACTATCTGCAGGTCGCTCCGCGCACTGTCAATAGCAGCGCGGTCAACCATCGCGCCGCGCACAATAAATATCGCCGCGCCCAGCACACTGGACGCGGCGATGATGATGGCGATACGGCGACGCTGCACGGGATCAGAGATTCCCGCGACGCTCCTGCTCAAGTTCAAGACTCTCAAAGAGTGCCTTGAAGTTGCCCTTGCCGAAGCTTTGGCTGCCGCGTCGGCAGATGATTTCAAAGAACAACGTTGGTCGGTCCTGCAGCGGCTTGGAGAACAACTGCAAGAGGTAGCCCTCATCGTCAGCGTCAACCAAGATGCCCAAATCCCGGACGCGTGCGTGGTCTTCTTTCACGCCGGCATGTCCGTGCTGCTTGAGCATGGCTTCCACGCGCGCCCAAACGCCCTTGTAGTAGGACTCTGGAATGTTCAAGAAATCAACGCCACGGCGACGCAACTCAGCAACGCTGGCAATTTCGTCATCGGTGCGCAGGGCCAGGTGTTGCACGCCCGGAGTCATGTCATGCCACTCGAGGTATTCAAGAATTTGGCTCTTCTTCTTGCCGGCCGCTGGCTCATTGATCGGGAACTTGATCAGCTGATTGCCGCTGGCCATCACCTTGGACATCAGCGCTGAGAATTCCGTAGAAATGTCGTTGTCGTCAAAGTGCTTGAACATCTGGAAGCCCAGTACGTGTTCGTACCAGTCCACCCAGCTATTCATCTTGCCTTCTTCAACATTGCCAACCGCGTGGTCAACAAACTTGAGTCCGCATGGGTGCTGCTTGTTGTATTCGTTCAATGCAAACGGTCCGATGGCTCGGAACCCGGGCATGAACGTGGCGCCTTGCTTGATCTTGGGCAGCGCGTATTCGCCGGTGCGGCTGACGAAGGTGTGCACGGCGCGTCCGTAGGTCTTGATGCCCGCGGTGGTCACGGTGCCATGTGCATCACTCACGGTGATTGGCTCATAGGCACTCTCGCCGCCGTTCTTCACAGCAGCCTTCCATGCTGCCTCTGCGTCAAAGACGTTGAATGCAATGTCCTTGATGCCGTCGCCAAACTTGGCAAGTTCTGCCGCGGCGGGGTGATTCTTGGAAAGTGGAGTCTCCAGGAGGAAACGAATGTTCCCTTGCGTCAGGAGGTACTGCGCGGACTCGCGACTTCCCGTGGTCAGGTCGCGGATCTGCTCCACCTGGAACCCAAACGCCGACGCATAGAAGAACGCGGATTGCTTGGCGTTCCCGACATAGAAGCGAACGTGGTCGACGTCAATCAAGTCCAGCGGATCGGTGCCCGTGGCGGCGCGGTGCGCGGTCTGTGTGGTGGCGGTCGTCATTGGGGAAATGATATCCCGCCCGGCGGTATAACATTTGGTCATGCCGCGCACCTCACGTAATCCCCGCCTGGAGACGGTTGAACCCATCGGAAAGCGAGTTCTCATCCGCAAGGACGAGGACAAGAAGATCACCAAGGTTGGTATTCATCTGCCGGACCGGCTGGAGATTCCCACCATCACCGGCCGAGTAGTTGCCATTTCTGCCGAGGTGGCCAAGGACGACAATTACCCCATCGAGCAGTACGACCGCGTGCTCTTTAACCCCAAGCACGGCGTCCCTGTGGACTTTGAAGGGGACAACCGGCTGTTTGTGATTCCTATTGAAGACATCGTGGCGGTGTTCCGCGCTGCGGACGCTGGGCAGAGCGAGTGAATAGCGGCGGGGCGAATGGTGGTGCTGGGGTATCCAGCAACGCCGGATTGCTTCCGGATCCGTTTCCGGTACCCCGCGCCAGTGGTTCCCTCCGCGCTTCCATCCGTGTT
>DBCE01000072.1 GCA_002292895.1 Phycisphaerales bacterium UBA966 | reverse complement strand
TCGGCCTCGCGCGCAACGTAGCCATGCACGCGTTCGCTGGCGGCATTCACTGTTGCGAGCGCCTTCGCGTGGGCCTTTGCTTTCGCCTTGTTGCTCGGCACTGCGCCGCCAACTTTGATGATGGGCTCCGCCACGCGGCGCGCCTTCTTTGAAAGCGCGGCGATGTCCTTTGGAATGGGAAGCATGGCGATACCGGCCTGCCAGACTGCGCCAAACTGAATGTCTTGCAGATCAACCTGCTTGCTCGCCTCCATCACATGCGCGGGACCGGCGGCGGTGCCCGCACCGTAACTGGTGGTGGCATCAAACGGCACCGGGATCACCACGATGCGCGCGTCATTGGCGCCAATGGCAAGACCGAAGAGACCGTCGCCGGTAGCGGCGGCATCGGGGTCGAAACCTGCGGGGACGAATGGCGGCTTGGCGGGCTGCGTCGCCGGTCTTTTAGTGGGCCGCGCGGCCGGTTTCCTCACGGGTTTCACGGCGGGATTCTTGGCGGTCTGCTTGGTGGGCTTCACAGTAGGCATTGCCGGCGCAGGATATGGCATCCGCTGCCCTCGGCACGAAGCACAAGGCACGAGCAGTACCCCGCCTCCGGTACATTCCGTCCCCCATGCCAACGCCGACCCTCCCCGTACTTGAGTTCGTTGCCAACAACTATCGCAACTTCAACGCGCGCGCCACGCGCGATGCGTTGTACTCCTACTGGGATCACGTGGGTAGCGGCGGCAAGATGTACTGGGCGGTGGCTGGCGCCATGAGTTCTGCGCAATTGGGTATCACCCTTGCGCCAGCGATCCGTGCGGGCTTGGTGCATGGCCTCAGTGTGACCGGCGCCAATCTGGAGGAGTCACTCTTTCGCCTAGTAGCGCATCACGGCTACAAGGACTTCCCCGACTATCGCTACTTCACAAAGAAGGATGACACCAAGATCCTCAAGCAGCGCATGCGCCGCGTGACGGACACCAGCATCCCGGAAGACGAAGCGTTCCGCGCCGTTGAGAAGATCCTTGTGCCCATGTGGAAGAAGGCCAGCAAGAACGGCGACCGCCGCTTCTGGCATGAGTACTTCTATGAACTGATCCTCTCGATCCCAAAGAGCAAGTACCAAGGCAATCCTGAAGAGTGCTGGCTACTAGCCGCAGCAAAGGCAAAGCTGCCGATGGTGGTTCCGGGTCACGAAGATTCCACGTTCGGAAACATCTTTGCATCGCATGTGAAGTTCAACGATTGCAGTGCGAACATTGTGAAGAGCGGCATTGAATACATGGGTCAGCTCTACGACGATTACAAGGTGCTTTCCAAGGGCAAGGGCGTTGGATTCTTCCAAATCGGTGGCGGCATTTCTGGCGACTTCCCGATTTGCGTTGTGCCAAGCATTAAGTACGACCTGCAGCAACCGGTGAAGCCATGGGCGTACTTCTGCCAGATCTCTGACAGCACTACCAGTTACGGCAGTTACTCCGGCGCAACGCCCAATGAGAAGATCACTTGGGACAAGCTCACCGAGAAGACGCCGATGTTCGTCATTGAATCGGATGCCACGATTGTGGCGCCGCTGATGCTTGCGGCACTGTTGGAGTGCGGCAAGAATCCAAAGGCCGCGGCCGCCATCATCAAGGCATCGCGGGCCCAGACGGCGAAAAGTGCGGCTCACACTTCCTGAATCGCAGTGCGGCAATAGAACTTCACTGCGTCGCTCATTGCTGGCTCAAGGGCATCTAACTCCTGCGAATCGCACCAACGGATTTGGTGATGCTCTGCCGGCGCAAGCGTCACCTGCCCCGCCGGACCCTGTCCTGGCTTGGGGCGGGCGAAATAGATCATGCCAATGTGCTCATGTGTTTCGCTGATGCGATGAATGTCTAGAAATCGCGGCGCGATCAGCGCGCGAGTGCCGGGACCAGTGGTCGGTGGGCGTTCACCAAGCAACTCCACTTCCAGGCCGCTTTCCTCCAGCGTTTCGCGCAGCGCGGCCTGTTCCGGGTCTTCATGCAACTCAATGTGCCCTCCGAGTGGCAGCCATCGATCAAGCTTCTTGTGGTGGATCACTAACACCTTGCCGGCATGCACAACAAAGATGGCAACGGTGAAATCAATCTGTTCGTGGATGTGTGGCATGGTTGATTCAAGGAGTTAACGGAATACCGCGCACGCTTGGTCGAAAGCACGCGGCGCAGGTTGCATGGAAGTCTCCAATGCCACCCACAATGATTCGATCTGTCACCGCTGATATCCGCTCGCTGTGAGTGGATGGAGCGCCGCAGCGAGCGCAGGTGCCAGCGATGCGAGTCACCGTGCCCGCCATGGGGATGAGTGAATCAAACGGCGCAAATACCTCGCCGAAATGATCGATATCGCAACCGGCAACCACCACGCGTGTTCCACGGGCGAGCAGTGCTTGGATGGGCGCCACTGCTTCGTCCGCGAAGAAGTGAATCTCGTCAATGGCCACGAAATCGTGCACGTGCTCCAAGGTATCGGCGATGCGATCCACGGCGAGCGCCGGAATGCGCAACCCAGTGTGGGTCACAAGTTCACTGTGACCGTAGCGGGTGTCACGCGTTGGCTTCACCGCCAGTACACGCAATCCAGCAGCGTGCGCCTGGGCCACTCGACTCATCAGCTCGGTGGTCTTGCCAGCGAACATCGGGCCGCAGATCACTTCAAGGTGGCTGTTGGTGGTGGCGTGGTTCATGGCGGAGCAGCAGCAAATGGACGGAATGGCACGGATTACAGCGGCACCAACACACCAGCGATCGCACCAGTCATCCAACACGCCAGCGCACCAGCCACCATGGCGCGCGGTGCAATCTTGGCAAAGTCTGCACGCCGACTTGGCGCCATCGCGCTCAGCCCACCAATCTGAATCGCGATCGATGGAAGGTTGGCGAACCCGCACAGGGCGTAGGTAGCAATGGTCTCTGCGCGCGGCGAGATCGTGTGCGCTTTCACTTGATTGGCCAGGTCAACATACGCAACAAACTCGGTGGCGATCACTTGCTCGCCCATCAGCGAACCCACCGTACGCGCCTCCGCACCAGCGCCCATGAGCCACGCGAGCGGTTGCAGCACCACACCCAAAATGTTCTGGAATGAAAGTACGGGGATACCCATGTTTTGACGCCATTGTGCTATCGGCAGCCAGTCGACATTGACTTCGCTCAGAGCAGCCAGCGGCCAGTTGAGCAGCGCAATCAACGCGACAAAGGCCACCAACATGGCCGCCACATTGAGTGCCAATTTCAATCCATCGGTAGCGCCTTCTGCTGCA
>DBCE01000106.1:2723-2894 GCA_002292895.1 Phycisphaerales bacterium UBA966 | reverse complement strand
GTTTGGAATCCAAGTGATCGACCCAGCGCGCCCGGCGCAACTGGATGCGCGCGACGCAGTGCACGTGGACGGCGAGCGCACCCTCCGCAATGGCATGGTCTCCGTAACGATTGATGACGCCGGGCGAATCGGTGAACTTCGTTGCGTCCAGAGCGATCGTGTAGCAAACGG
>DBCE01000106.1:1340-2678 GCA_002292895.1 Phycisphaerales bacterium UBA966 | reverse complement strand
TTGCCCATGAATCAATTGGTGATCTATGAAGATCGTCCTCGTCGCTGGGAAGCGTGGGACACCGATCGTGATTATCAAGAGCAGGCGATGCGCGTGATGAGCGCTGCTCAGCGAATCACGGTGACGAAGCGTTCGCCGCTCGCGGCAGAGATCACCGTGGAACGACCGCTTGGAAGTGCCAGTCGCTTGGTGCAGCGCTACCGCCTGCTGGCTGGCAGTACGCGCGTCGATATTGTCACTGACGTTGAGTGGCACGAGGAGCAGAAACTGCTTCGTGCGCTGTTCCCATGTGCAGTGCGTGCGCGGCGGGCGACGTTCGGAATTCAGTTTGGCCATATCGAACGCGCCACCCATGACAACACTTCGTGGGAGCGTGCGCAGTTTGAGGTTCCCGGGCACAATTGGATGGACATGTCCGAGCCGGGGCTTGGAGTGGCAGTGCTTGATGACGGCAAGTTTGGCCGCAGCGCCAAGCATGGCGTCTTGGGTCTGAGTCTTCTGAAGGCACCGAACTTTCCAGATCCGACCGCCGATCGTGGGCATCATCGATTTACGTACTCGGTCATGGCGCATGGCGGTGATTGGCGCGCGGCGGGTGTTGATGCGCACGCTGAGCAACTGAATCATCCGCTGCTGGGCGCCATGGTGAAGAGTGCGGGTGAGCGCGCTGGCGCGCTTGCACCGCGTTTGGCTGATGGTTGGCAGGCAGTCACAGTGAGCGCAACCGGTGCAGCGCACCTGGAGATTGCGGCGCTCAAGCCTGCGGAACAATCGGGCGGTATGGCGCTGCGTGTGGTGGAAGTGCGCGGCGGTGCCGGGGTTGCCACTATTCGCTGGGGATTCCCCGTCGGCGCCGTGTGTGCCACCGATCTCTTTGAGCGCCCAGTAGAGATTGATGGATTTGAGCACGATGCTGCCACGGGCACCACGCGATGCGCGGTGCGTCCGTTCCAAATCATCACGCTTCGCGCTGATATTGCCTCAGCAGGAATAGGTTCCTGATATGCAACTGCTCGACTGGATCATCGTGGTGGCGTTCTTGGTGGCGCTTGCGCTCTCGGCATGGAGCATGCGAAGGCACGCCAACACCGTCAGCGGATTCCTCAGCGCGAATCGCTTGGCTGGTCGGTACCTGCTCACTGTTTCCTACAACATGGCGCAGGTGGGAGTGATCACGTTGGTGTGGTATTTCCAAGTGGGCTACGACGTTGGGTTTACTCAGTATTGGTGGGGCTACATGGAAGGGCCATCGCTCATCTTGCTAGCGGTGACTGGTTGGGTGATTTATCGATTCCGCGAGACACGCGCGATGACGTTGGCGCAGTTCTTTGAGATGCG
>DBCE01000106.1:0-1215 GCA_002292895.1 Phycisphaerales bacterium UBA966 | reverse complement strand
GGAATGCCCGAACGTTTCGAAGTACTCGGCGCAACATTCCCAACGTTCCCGGCAGTCATGGTGGCGCTCCTGTCCTTTGCCGTGTTCTTAGTGTTTGCCGGCGGAATGCTGGCGGTGCTAGTGACCGACTTCTTTCAAGGGGTGTTCTGCTTCTGCACGTTCGTGGCGGTGTGCTATTGGGTGCTTCTCAAATTCCCATGGCTCAAGCTCGAAGAGACAATGACGATGCTGCCTGCTGGAAAGAGCATGCTCAACCCACTGGGATTGCAGGATGAACAGAACTTTGGCGTGGTGTTCTGGCTGATTAGCGCCTTCACGCTCTTTTACGCGTGTCGTGCTTGGCAGGGCGATCAGGGCTACAACAGTGCTGCCCGCAACGCACACGAAGCCCGTATGGGTCAACTGTTGAATGGGTGGCGATACCGAACCTTGATGTTGGTGACGGTGTTGATTCCGCTTGCGGTGCGTGCGTTTCTGACGCACCCTGACTACGAAGCTGCCGCGGCGCCCCTGAAGGATCTCATTGCTTCGCAGCCAACCGAGGCACTGCGCTCAGAAATGCGCGTTCCTTTGGCGCTGGGAGTCATGCTTCCTACTGGTCTCTTGGGCTTGGTGGTGGCAGCGATGCTGGGTGCGGCCATCAGTACCGATGAGGCGTATCTGCATTCCTGGGCAAGCATCTTTGTGCAAGATGTAGTGCTTCCATTCCGGAAGAAGCCAATGTCGGCGCGCGGACAATTGCTGCTGTTGAAGGCTGCGGTGCTTGGCGTGGCGATCTTCGCCTTCTGCTTCAGCATGTGGTACGAGCCGGGTATTTACATCGCTATGTTTGCGGCGATGAGTGCCAGCATCTTTGTGGCCGGCGGCGGAGCGGCGATCATTGGCGGTCTTTATACGCGCTGGGGTACGACCGCTGGTGCATGGTCAGGAATGATTGTTGGCATGACATTGTGTGTATTGGGAGTGATCATCACCAACGTGCCTCAGGAGTGGGTGGATGGGTGGAACAATGCTGATGCTGGCGCGGCCCTCAATGCTTGGGGTGGCAGCTGTCAGTGGGTGCGTACCAACCTGACAGGCATGGTGATCAGTTTCATTGCCATGATCGCTTCGTGCATCTTCTATATCACCGTGAGCCTAGCGGGTGGTACAAAGCAATTTGATCTTGACCGGTTGCTGCATCGTGGCGCATACCGCACTGACGGTGATGCCGCG
>DBCE01000079.1 GCA_002292895.1 Phycisphaerales bacterium UBA966 | reverse complement strand
CGGACGGCGCAGCTGGCGCGGATGCACCCGCTGGTGATCGTCCGCGTCGACGTCGTCCGAACAGCGATCTGGGTGACATCAGCGACATGAGCGACACGCAAGACGCGCCCAAGCCCGCTGACCCAAAGCCCGCCGAACCAAAGCAAGACGAGAAGCCCGCGACCCCGGCCGCAACTACAGCACCTGCCGCCACTGGCCCAGCAGGAACGTGGAACTGCACCACCAAGCAAGGTGAAACGGTGGTGACCTTCACGCTCGTGGTGACGCTCGGTGATGCCGGCGCCGCCACCGCAAAGTTCACCTCCGAGAAGCAGAACGGCGAACTCACCGGCCAATGGGACGCGGAGGCAAAGAAGCTGACGCTCACCGGGAAGAACGACGCAGGCACCGACAAGGAAGTGACCTACTCGCTTGAAGCCACCGTGGACGGTGACGCCATCACGGGTAACGGTACTGCCATCGGTAAGGACGGCGAGACCAAGTACGCCTTCACCGGCACCCGTGCTCCCGCCGACGCCAAAAAGGACGAGAAGAAGCCCGAAGAGAAGAAGCCGATCACGGTCGACTTTGATGGCTTTGAATCGCGCGTCATTGAACTGCCGCTTGGCACCAGCCGCATCGGCGGCATGGGCGTGAATGACAAGAACCAACTGATCTTCAGCCAAGGTGGCCAGATCAAGGTGTTTGACATCAAGGACAAGAAGAAGGAAGTCAAGAAAGTGACCGACGGCGGCGGCTTCCAACTCACTGCTGATGGCAAGAAGATGCTCATGGGCCTGCAGATTCTGGACGCTTCCGCCGGATCAACTGGCAAGCCGATTGTTACCCAACCCATGCTCACGGAAATCAATCCTAAGAATGAATGGAAGCAAGTGGTCAGGGATGCATGGCGCATCTTCCGCGACTATTTCTATGACCCGTACATGCACGGTGTTGATTGGAACGGCGTCGGCGAGCGGTACTTGGCAATGGTGAATGACGCCAACAGCCGCGAAGATGTCAGCTACATCATCAGCGAGATGATCAGCGAGCTGAACGTTGGTCATGCCTACTACAACGGGCGTGACGGTGGCGGCGGACCAAGCGTCAGTATTGGCATGCTTGGCGTTGACTGGGAAGTCGCCATCGGACCAGACGGCAAGAACGTCTACCGATTCAAGCACTTGGTGTCCGGCGCGCCTTGGGATACTGATGCGCGCAACCCATTGCAAGAGCTTGGCGTCAATGTCAAGGAAGGCGAGTACCTGCTGGCCGTTAATGGCCTGCCTGTCAACGGCGCCAAGGATCCATGGGCTGCATTCGAAGGCCTGAGCGGCAAGACCGTTGCGCTCACCATTGGAACCAACCCAACCATGGATGACAAGGTGCGCGAGGTAGTCGTCAAGCCAATGGGCGGCGAAGACAATCTGCGCTACCGCGACTGGATTGAATCAAACCGCCGCTATGTCTCCGAGAAATCTGGCGGCAAGGTGGGCTATATCTACGTGCCCAACACGGGGCTCGACGGCCAGTCTGATCTGGTGCGCCAATTCCAGGGCGAGCAATTCAAGCAAGCGCTCATCATTGATGATCGTTGGAATGGTGGCGGACAGATTCCATCACGCTTCATTGAAATGCTCAATCGCCCGGTCACCAACTATTGGGCGCGCCGCGATCAGCAGGATTGGATCTGGCCCGGTAGTTCTCACAACGGTCCAAAGGCCATGCTCATCAACGGACTTGCCGGCTCGGGCGGCGACATGTTCCCGTGGCTCTTCCGACATGAGAACCTTGGCCCGCTGGTTGGTACCCGCACGTGGGGCGGCTTGGTTGGCATCAGTGGTAATCCTGGAATGATCGATGGCTCCGGCGTCCGCGTCCCAGTCTTTGCGTTCTATGAAAAGGACGGCACGTGGGGCATCGAAGGCCACGGCGTCGATCCAACCGTTGAGGTGCTTGATGACCCAGGCGTTATGAAGGGTGGACCGCATTACGGCGGCATTGACCCACAGATGGACAAGGCTGTTGAACTGCTGCTCGCTGAGTTGGCACGCGCACCGGTCACGCACCCTGCTCGCCCGGCGTATCCAAACCGTTCCGGGTTTGGCATCAAGCCAGAAGACAAGTAATCCATTTCACAAACGAACAGGTGGGTCAGTGAGGCATACTCACTGACCCACCTGTTTCTTTGCTGTGCTAATCAATCAACGCGGCGTGGCAACGTGGTCGCCGGAATCGCTGTACTCAGTACCGCGAATGCCCTCGCCTGCCCAGCGGTCGTAGGTGCCCCAGCCACCGTGCCCCATGGGCGACGAGTACGGGCCAGCGTTGGGCCCAAGGTTGTTGCCAATCTGCGTGCCCGAGCCCCAGTACGCGCCTGGATTGGCGAACTGCTGTGGCGGGTGGAATCCGTTGGGACGCGCCAGCGGTGAATACCCCCAGTTTCCGCCAAGATCGGAGCCCATGCCGTTCCAACTGCGGTACGCCGCAGCGGGATATCCGTACTCATTGCCCGGACCACGGAACGCCGCCGGCGCATCGCCAGCCGCGCCTTGGAACTGCCGATTGATCGCCTGCTGATTCTCAGTTGCTGCGTCAGGAGAAGCATCGCGTCGCGAGCCTTGATTGGCCGCGCTGCGGATACCGGTCTGCCCCGCATTCGCCATGGAGCCGCGCGCCGCTGGCCATGAACGCTTGTCGATCGGCTTGGTCCGTTCGGCATTGCGCTTGGCGGCATCAGCAAGGCCCTGCTTCTGCCAATCGGAGTGATTGTCTGCCCAGCGGTTGTAGTAGGGGTGCCACTGATTCATCCACCAGCCCCAGTGATTCCAACCCCACCAGTTGTTCAT
>DBCE01000140.1:6486-6614 GCA_002292895.1 Phycisphaerales bacterium UBA966 | reverse complement strand
GCAGAAATTGCAGACCTGATGGGCGTGAGCCGCGTGACGCTTGATCCTGCGGCAAAGCTTGTCTCAGTCACGGATCTTCGGGAAGAACCCCGTTGCGAACGCAGCCGCAAGCGTGATGGCACGGTGCG
>DBCE01000140.1:2010-6345 GCA_002292895.1 Phycisphaerales bacterium UBA966 | reverse complement strand
GCCGTCCTCGTAAGGCGAATGCGGACCAGTACGAAGGCGTCATGCCACAACGCAACCCATCACTTACGCGTGATGCCAACGCGCCCCCGTAATTCGATAACTGATTAGCTGGCCTTCGAGCCCGGCTTCACCGGCTTGTCGACCGTCAAGACAATGACGTCTCGCGCATCCGGCCCGTCCTTCAGGTCGCTGGCAGCCAACACCATGCCTTGGCTGATTTCTCCGCGCAACATGCGTGGCTCCAGGTTGGCAACGATGATCACTTGCTTGCCGACGAGCTGCTCTGGCGCGTACCACGCCTTGATGCCTGCACATACTTGGCGCCCGGCTGGAGTGCCGTCATCAAGCGTGAGCTTGAGGAGTTTGTCCGCGTTCGGGTGCGCCTCGGCCTTCACCACGGTGGCGACCCGGAGGTCGAGCTTGGCGAAGAGGTCGTAAGAAATGTTCGGTACTGCATCGGCAGTCGCGGCAGGACCTGCAGCCGGAGCTGGGGTAACGGCGGGGACAGGATTCGGCGTTGGAGTTGGCGAGTTCACGGATAGCTCCTGAGGGCTGCGATTGGCTTAGTGCGGTGGTCGATCGATCAGAATGCCGGGGCTTCCGGGGCCATCACGCGGTCTGGTCCGTCGGGGTTCTTCAATTCAAAGCCGGTGCGCTTGACGACCGCGTCCTTACCGAACGCAACCTTCCAGTCAAGCTGGGGCTCGTCCTGTGCCATGGCGCCGCGGAGTGAACCGCCAGCTTCAAGGGCGCGGAAGTCCTCGATGGTGAGGGGCTTCACATCGTTGATGCGAACAACCATGAGGGTCAACTTGGCAGGTACTGGCACCACGAGGGTGCGATCAGCATCCGGCAGGGTGTTGATGGGGTTGGCCGTCGGCAGTGACACAGCCTTGGCGAGTACGGCTCGAATTCCGTCCAAGTCTTGGCCAACCTTGGGCATGCTTCCAGGGAAGCGAATCCCATATTGACGCAATACTGCGGGATCGGCAAGGTGCACGCTTGGTGCCTTCTCAACGCTGGACCCGTACATCTTGGCGACGGCGTCGAGGCCGTCCTTCTTGGCTTCTTCGCCAATCTGCGCAGCCTTTAGAACCAACGCGTCGTAGCGGGCCTGCGCGGTGGCGTCGCGGACAACGGCGTCGCGCACCTCGTCCATGGACGATGGCTCGTGTGCAGCCTGCGCTTCGGTGATGCGCCAGATGATGAGATCATCGTTTGGAGTCTTGACCACTGGCCCAATGACGCCCGATTGCACCGGGAGTCGGCCGTCCTTATTGAAGTCGCGGAGCTCTTTCGCGAGCTCGCCGAGACGCATCGGTTGTCCAAATTCCTGTGTAGTGGTCTTGCCAAGCACCGGATGACTGTCGATGTCCGATGCGGTGAACCAGGCGTCGCCAGTACTGACGACGGCGGGCGCTGGTATCGAGAACTTCTGTGCAAGCTCCGAAGCAAGCGTTGCAAGTGCGGGCTGCCGTGTCTTCCAATCGGCTGGCAGCTTGTAGATGCCACCTTCGACGGGAACGTCCTTGAGCGAAATACGCGACCAGTCACGCACAGCGCTGCTGGCGCGCTCCATGCGATCCTTGAGGAGGCGACGCTCCACAGCCTCGCGCACTTTGGCTGCGTAGGCTTCGTAACTTGGCGCTGGCTTATCCGGGGTGAGATCTGCAGCAGCGACGCCGAAGGCACCGGGATTCTTGCGGAATTCTTTGCGAAGTTCAACGGCACCAAGCGCCGGATCTGCGGCCAGTCCGCGGATCACGTCGCCGGCTGGAATGACGATCCATTCCAACTTGGCGCGATCGGCAAACTTGTAGCCAATACCACCGGGACCGGCGCCAAGAACGCTGGTCTTACCTTTCTCAAAGGTAGCGGTGAGTTGATCAGCCGTTGGCGAGCCAACCGGAACCACATCACCCACGGTGTTCGCATCAATCGGAACCACATCGCAGGAAACATCGGTGAGGAGTTCGCGTGCCGCGAGGCGCGTGCGTGCTTCCGAGAGTCGACCCGCTCCAATATTCAGGCTGATGAGTCGTTCAACGCCGCGCAGATTGGCGAGGGTTTGCAGTACGACCTGTGGTTGCTGGCGCGAACTTGCGCACAGGCGACCGAGCAGTTCATCGGGTTGCATGCGCGATTGCACGGCTGCGCCGTCCAAGTAACTGCGACCATCGGCGATGCCGCCAATCATGCCGCTGTCCTGTGCTTCCTTCACCAAGAGCCACCAATGCTCTGGGTTCTTGGCGAGGCCAAGTTGCGTGCTCATCTGGTCACGCAGCATTTCAAGAACGGCGAGTTGACCACGCAGATTCTCTAGGTCACCGAGTGTGAGCGTGGAGCCGTCAGAGGTGGTTGCCCACACGGAGGACGGCTTCGCATTGACTCGGCTGCATTGCGTCACAGCGCTGGGTGCGAGGAACACCACCAGCAGCAGCATGCTGACGACGGCGAGGATCTGCTTGTTGTAGTTTTGCAGGTGTTTCATCATGGCGGGTTGCGAGTCTACGGGAACGGCAGCAAAAAAGACCAGAGCGTGCCATTGAGGTGGCACGCTCCGGTGAATTACAAACTTTATTGAGCGGAGGCACCAGCCCTCAGCCCACTCTGATCAGCGATAGAACTCGACGATCAGGTTGGTGTTGACATCGAACGGAATCTGGTCCGAAGTCGGCATCGCCAAGATCTTGGCGCGGAGTTCGGCTGGGTTCACTTCGATCCAACCTGGGATCTGGTGGCCCTGCAGGCTCTCCATTTGCTCGCGGCAGACCTTCTGCAGCTTCTCCTTGATGGTGATGACATCACCGACCTTCATGGAGAAACTTGGACGGTCGACCTTGGCGCCGTTGACGCGAACGCTTCCGTGTGCCACGAGCTGACGTGCCGCCCAGATGGAGCGGACGAAGCCGGAGCGACGAACCACGTTGTCGAGGCGACGCTCGAGGAGCTGCATGAGCACCTCTCCGGTGTTGCCCTTGGTGTGACCAGCTTCTTCCATGTAACGGCGGAACTGACGCTCCAGCACGTTGTAGTGGTAGCGAAGCTTCTGCTTTTCGTCCTTGCGGATGCCGTATGGCTTCGCGCGCTTGCCACGGGCACCGTGAGGTCCCGGCGGCGTCAATGCGCGCTTAGAAGTGTGCTTTGGCAGATCGGCGATTGGAACGCCGACGCGTCGGGAGAGTTTGACCTTGGGACCGAGATAGCGAGCCATTCGTTGTCCTACATTGCTTCGAGTTTCGTCAGACAGCGTGTCCGACGACCCCAACGCTCACGCGGTGGGGAACGGGGCAGTAGACCACAAACCGCTGTTTCACGCAATAGTCGGTGCGACGATCTGCGGGAAGGATTCTCGGACGCGCGCGGATCGGCTCGGGAATGCCGGTAACACGCGCTGACTCAGTACGCGCGGCGTTCGTCGCCCCGGCGCCAGTTCAGGAACGCGGTATTCAGCACCTTGTAGCCGCCTGGAGTGGGGTATTCGCCCGTGAAATACCAGTCTCCGGTGAACCGCGGCATGGCGGCATGCAGACCCGGAACGCTCTGGTACAGCACGTCCAGGCGCCCGCGCCATGCCAAGCCCGGGGTGCGAATCAGGTCCGCCACCTTGGCGCTGAGTTCGTCAAGGGTGAATGGGTCGTAGATGGCGCGGACTTCATTGCGCATGCGGTCCGCTGGAAGTTCGGCCTGTGCGCGGCATCGAGCCTCCACTTCGTCCAAGACGCGATCCATCCGCCGCTCTGCAAGCAGCGCGATGGCGGCCTCAAACGCAATGAACCGGCCGAGCTGACTCATATCAATCCCGTAGCAATCGGGATACAGAATTGGCGGCGCGCTGCTCGCCACCACAATGCGCGCTGGCTCCAACTTGGTCAGCATGGTGACGATGGACTCGCGCAAGGTGGTGCCGCGGACGATCGAATCATCAATCACTACCAGCGTGTCGCCGGGATTGAGTGTTCCGCGCGTGATGTCATACACGTGGTTGACAAGGTCTTTGCGGGTGCGGTCGGAAGTGATGAACGTCCGAAGCTTCTGATCCTTGGTGGCCACCTTCTCCGCGCGAATACGTGGATTCACTAAGCGCTGCACATCCTTCTCGGTGGCCTTGCCAGCCTGGACCAACGCCCAGAGTTCTTTCGCCCCGCGATCGGTCACTAAGCGCTCGAGTTCCTGAAGCAAGCCTAAATACGCAGTTTCGCTGGTGTTTGGAATAAAGCCAAACACGGTGTGCTCAACATCCCAGTTGATGGAGTCAAGCACGCGAAGCGCCAGATTACGGCCGAGCGCCTTGCGCTCTTCATAGATGTCAGGATCGTTTCCGCGGCTGAAATA
>DBCE01000140.1:0-1844 GCA_002292895.1 Phycisphaerales bacterium UBA966 | reverse complement strand
ACAGCAATGGTCTCAGCCGTCTCCACCCAGAATGCAGGGCGAATACCGTTGGCGTCACGAAGCACGAAAGCGTCACCATTACCGATGATTCCGCCCAGGACGTAGCCGCCGTCGAAACCCTCGGTGGCGTTGCGCAAGATGCGCGCGATATCAAGTTCCTGCGAGATCACCGAAGCAAGTTCGCGGCCTTCTAAATTCCGGAAGCTGCCGGGGCCCGCGGTGGATGCCAAGAACTCATGCTCGCGATCGATGAAGTGACCGATCTTTTCCAAGATCACGCCGGTGTCCGCGTCGCCAACCGGATTGATTCCAAGTTGCACCAGGCGCCGGAAGATCTCCCCTGAATTGGTGAGATTGAAGTTGCCGGCAAGGGCAAGATTGCGGCTTGCGATGTTGCTGCGGCGCAGGTACGGATGGCAGAGATTGCTGCCCGCCCCGGAGTGCGTTCCGTAGCGCAGATGGCCAAGCATCAGTTCGCCCAAGAATGGAATGCGGCGCTTCAGTTCGGTGGGATGCAGGCGCCGCAGGTCTTCTGGCTCCAGCTTTGAGGCGGGACCCATGGCTTCGCCGAAGACGCGCTCAATGGGCGACCGCTTGGCGGAGCGGATGCGGTCGATGAACGGTTCGCCGGCGGGCATGTCACGCTTCACTACGGCGATGCCTGCACCGTCTTGCCCGCGGTTGTGCTGCTTCTCCATCAGGAGATAGAGGCGGCGCAGCGCCCAGAGCGGATCGCCAAGTTCGGATTGAAACCATTCCAACGGCTTCTTCAGCCGGATCAGCGCAAGACCGCATTCGTGGGTGAGTCGATCGCTCATGGGTTCATTCAGGGACATGAAGCGTAGTCGCGCGCGGCGGAGCGCGGAGGCAAGCGTTCACGGCGAATTGGGAGGGCGCTGCGCTGGTGCTTCGCCGGCGCAGCACCGGCGCTTCATGAGCGCTTCACCCGCCGAACAGCGTGGCATGATGCAGTCGGGGCGCGGGCGTGAGTACTGCGGCCGGTTCATCTTGCGCGGAGATCATTAAGCGCGCATGAAGTTCCGGCGCGTGCTCGGCGTACATACGAGCGACCAACTTAGGGCAGTTGCATTGTCGCGAGAGGTGCAGCAGTACCAGCGCGGCGACGGGCTGAACGCGATCAACAGCGCGCGCCAGCTGCAGTGCTTCTTCGTTTGAAAGATGACCGCGACCATTCATGATGCGATCGATGAGAAATGGTGGGCGGTTCGACGCGCGCTGCATCGCAGGGTCGTAGTTACTTTCAAGAAGCAGAATGTCCGCACCGGTCAGAAACTCTTCGAGCCGTGGTGAAGTGCGACCGCAGTCCGTTGCGTGCGCGACGCAGCGGTTGCCAACCGAAATGCGGAATGCTGTTGACCCAAGTGAATCGTGCGGCATCGGAAATGGTTCGAAGCGAATCCCGCAAGTGTCAAAGCCGCCAGTGAATTCATCAAACCACGCGCGGTCGTAACCCATGGAGTGCACGGTGGCGCCGTGGCGGTCACGGACCAAGAGCCGCGGGCCAGTCAGGCCTCCGATCGCTCGTTTCCAACCGGAATTTAAGTGGTCGGTGTCTGGATGCGTGAGCACCACGGTGCGCACGGACGCTGGGCTGAACCCGCGCAGTTCCATCCGTCGGCGCGTTTCGCGCGGGGAGAAGCCTGAATCAAGCAGAACGATTCCACTGGGCCCTTCCACAACCACGCAGTTTCCTGAGCTTCCGGAGCCGAGGACACAGATGCGCAGGGATTGCTCGGCGTGGATATTCATGGAACGCCGTGACAGGCGAAGGGGACGGGGTTAGTCAACATCAATCGCCGCATGCCCGCGCCGCGCGCGACCGG
>DBCE01000175.1 GCA_002292895.1 Phycisphaerales bacterium UBA966 | reverse complement strand
CCATCGTCATGGATGAAGATGTTGCCGGGGTGCGGATCAGCATGGAAGAAGCCCAGTTCGAGCGTCTGTCGGAACACCGCCCGCGCGCCGTTGGCAACGATCTTCTTGCGAATATCAAGTGGAATCGACGCGTACGGAGTGCGCGCGAGCAACTTGCCTTGGATCTTCTCAATGGTCAGAACGCCATTGGTGGTTGCTTCCCAATACACCTTCGGGAAGCCAATGCCCGGATCACTCGCAAACGCATTTCGCATGCGGTCGGTGCTGCGGGCTTCAATGGTCAGATTGGTCTCGCGGCGCAGTTCCTCGCGGAACTCGGCAACAATTTCCATCGGGCTGAAGCCCGTCTTTGCCAAGCGCTCCTCAGTGAGTCGGGCGACAAAGGCAAGCGCCTCCATGTCTGCCTCAATCTGATCGGCTGCATCGGGGCGCAGCAACTTGATCACCACCTCTGAACCATCCTTCCAGATGGCGCTGTGCACTTGCGCCATGCTGGCGGCAGCAAGCGGCTCGGGATCGATCCATTGGAACAGATCGTCGGTTCGGCCCTTCAGTTGTTCATCAAGTGCGGCACGCACGCGGTCGAAGGGGATCTTCGGGCAGTCAGCCTGCAGCCGCGCAAACTCGTCAGCCAGTGCATCCGGAATCAGATCACGGCGCGTGGAAAGAATCTGCCCGATCTTGATGAAGGTTGGCCCAAGCTCCTCCATCGCCTTGCGCAATCGCACCTCAATCGGCGCGGAGGACAGGTCGATCGTTCCGTCTCGGCTGTACAGCCAGTCCGCGTTGGCCTTCCTAAGTGGCGAGAAGCCACTCTTGGAGATGAACGTCGCAAACCCGTAACGAGCGAGTACCCCAATGACTTCACGGTACCTCTGTGCATTTTTGAGGCGCCTAGTGAGTGGGATGTCCATAGCATTCGGCATCCGGGGATTCTAACGATCTACCCGCAGCGCCTGTTGCCTCAACGAAACTGACTAATCTTTCGCATGGCTGCCATGGCTGCCGGCGGTGCGCCGCGGCTTGCATCCTCAAGCGCGCCCGGTTCCTTCCGAGCCTCTTGTAGCAATTTCCCCAATTGCGCGTCAAGCGCAAAGCGCCAGCGTTGGAAGAACGATTCCAGTTCGTGCCTGCTAAACCGGCTCATGGGGTCGTTCAGTCCGCTCTGTGCAACCGCCCAGTCGATGAGCTTTGATCCGCCATCAAAGCGGTACAAGGCAAACGTGTTCTTGAGGCGCCTGCCCACTGGAATGAATGGATCAGTGGCGGCATCCGGCAGGGCAATCATCATGTCTTCTGGCTTGCTTTTGGATATTTCACCCAGCCAACCAGCGTCTGCCCGAGCGTGCATGTCCGCCAATGTGGGGCTTGACGATGCGGCGATCGCCAGTGAATCGGACTCCACGTGCTCCAATTCAGCCAAACTTGCCAAGACCGTCTTCTCCCCAACATTCGGGAATCGAATCCAGATTCGCCGATCGGGTCTTCCCTCGCGGGTGATGACTTCGATCTTGGCGATCGATCCGACGCCCCATTCTGGGCGCTTACAGTGGCGAACTTTCTCGCCGATTTTGAAGGATGTCGTCTGCGTCATGGTTTCAGCTGAAGGTAATGGCTGAAGATCCGACCGATGGATCAACATTGGCGCCCGCACGCAACGATCGGCGATCCGGATCGCGCGTCTGTTGCTTCGGGGCACCCGAGCCATTCCAAGTTTCAGGAACAGGTTAGAGTGTAGCGCATGAGTCGCACTGTCAACGTGGTGTTCCTTGGGGACATTAACGGCGCCCCTGGGAAGGCCGCCTTAGAGAAGTTCCTGCCCGTCCTGCGTGAGCGCTGGCAGCCGGATGTACTCATCGCCAACGCTGAAAATGCCCGAAATGGCTCTGGATTGACGCCAGAACTGTATCGAACCTTCCGGTCGTGGGGAATCGACGCCATCACCCTCGGGGACCATGTGTTCCGGGATCCAAAGATTGTGCCGATGCTGGAGAACCCGGAAGAGCCGATCGCGCGCCCGGCGAACTTGTCGAGCCGTTCCCCCGGCAAGCGATGGACGCGCATTGCGGCATCGGGCCGCCGGACCCGTGACATCTATGTGTGCACGGTGTTGGGGCGCATCTTCTTTCCGCTGCCCGCCAATGATCCATTTGCTGCCATTGATGAAGTGATCGCTTCGATCCCGGAGCGCCGTCCCATCCTGATTGTTGAAGCGCACATGGAAGCGACCAGTGAGAAGGCCGCGCTGGCATCGTGGTGCGATGGTCGCGCCGGTCTAGTGGTTGGTACTCACACGCACGTACCAACAGCCGATGCACGCATCCTCAAGAAGGGGACTGGCTTCATCACTGATGTTGGCATGTGCGGCCCCTATGACTCCGTGATCGGGCGCGATATCGATGCCGTCATCCGACACATGACCACCGCCTTACCTGTCCATTATGAGATGGGTCAGCATGATGCGCGCGTCTGCGGTGTGTTTGTAGAGATCAGTGAAGACACAGGACTAGCGAATCGCATCGAACGGATTGAACTCAGCACTCAGTAACTGCTACAAGCGCGCAGTGACTGAGCCCCATGCGCCGCCACCGGGCGTCTCCACTTCAAATGCATCGCCTGGCTCCAGATGAGCGGTGCATATTCCAGGCAGTTCTACGATCGATCCGTCAGCGCGCAGAATGCGTTGCAGACCTGGCACGCCATCGCCGCCGCCAGCAGTTCCGCTTGGGCCGTGTGCGCGCCGTTGTGCTGCAAAGCACACATCGCATGACGCCAGCACGCGAATCCGTCGAATCATTCCAGCGCCACCATCATGCGCACCGATTCCGCCACTGCCATGACGAATGGCCAATCGTTCCAGTACCACCGGTGAGCGCAGTTCCATGGTTTCAGGATCGGTGAGGCGCGTGTTGGTCATGTGCACGTGAACAGCATCGGTTCCAGCAGCGGTAGCAGTGGCACCAGCGCCACCGCCCAACGTTTCAAAAATGCTGAATTCATGACTGGCTATCACCACGTTGTTCATGGTTCCTTGGCTTGCCGCTGCAACTCCAAAGGCTCCCAAGACTGCATCAACTACACGTTGGCTGGTCTCGGTATTGCCAGCAAACACCGCGGGGCAACGGGTTGGGTCTGCATGGAATTCTGGGTTGAGCAGTCCGCGCGGAATCACCAGCTCGACTGGCTCTAGAAATCCCTCATTGAGTGGTGCGCGGTGCTCATCAAGTACTTCATCCATCCCCGCCAACACACGCAATGCATAGAGCACGGCGCTGCGTACAACGGCCATCGGCGCATTCAGATTTCCGGCGTGGACATCTCCGGAACCAGTGAAATCAATGCGCAATCCGTTGGGTGCGCGATCAATCCGCACGCAGATTGGCGTGCCATCATCAAGGAGTTCCGTACGCGCAATTCCAGCAGCGGGAACCCGCGCGGCGACAGAGCGTGTGCGGCTGGCGCTCCGCGCGAGCAATGCGTCGATAGCCGCAGTCAGCGCGTCACTACCGATCGCGCGTGCCAGTCCGCTGAACGCAGTGGCGCCGGCATCCAGTGCGGCAATAGCGGCGCGCACGTCGTCACAATTGAGATCTGGATCGCGCGAAGGGTAGGGCGCTGTTGCCAACGCATGGCGAAGTGCCGTTTCGTCAAGTGCGCCACCAAGCGCCACGCGCATGGGAGGAAACACCACACCTTCTTCAGCAAGGGTGCGTGCGTCAGGAGGCATGGAACCCGGGCGAATTCCACCAATTTCTGCGTGGTGCGCTCGTGCCGCTACATAAGCAATGCGGCGTCCCGCGTCATCATGGACAGCGCGCACCACGGTGATATCCGGAAGGTGCGAGCCGCCAAACGCCGGATGGTTGGTGAGAATCACTTCGCCCGGCTCAATAGCACGCAGCGCAGCAATGGAGCGAACGCACGCTCCAAGGGCACCCAGGTGAACCGGAACGTTTGGGGCGTTGGCGCACAGTCTGCCGTCAGCAGTCAAAATGCCACAGGAAAAATCCAGCCGATCCTTGATGTTGACGCTCCGGGCGCTGCGTGAAAGGATGGCCGCCATCCATGAGGCGATCGCGGTGCAGCGCGCGGCCACCACATCCATTGGGAGCACGGTGGTGCTTGCCACTGCACTCGTTCGGCGGATATGCAGCACTCCCAACCCGTCCACCGATGCTTCCCATCCGGGGTCAATAGCGATCGTTGCACCGATTTCCACAATCAGAGCGGGTCCATGCACGGTCACGTTCGGCAGCAATTGCTCTTTGCCGGTCACGCCTGCACCGTCTCTTCTCAGGACGGTACGGACAGCAGTGTCCATCACGCTGTTTGTTGGGACCACCGCAACCACCGCACGCACATCCTCAACCTCTGGATCCACGCTTCCCGGGTCGCGGCCAAACATGGCGCGGAAGCGATCAAAAAATCGAACGCGAATGTCTGCTGCCGTGAACTTGCCGCCGTCAACCGGTAGTTCCACGTCAATCGTTCCCGCCTGACCAGGCGAGCGCACGATGGCGGTGGCGCGGGTCAAACACGCAGCATTTCCAGCGTCTTTCAGCCCAGCGTGCGCCGACGCGGTCACTTCCTGCAGCGCGGTGTGCAGCGCGCTGCCGTCGCCAAGTGCAGCACGGACTGGAACCGTGGCGATCGCTTGACGCGGCGCGGTAAGCGCGCCCTCGCCACTGACAAATCCGGCGTGCGGCAATACCACCACGTGGGCAATGCCAAGTGCTTCGGCGACTGCACAGCCGTGTTGGCCACCAGCCCCACCAAAGACAGCAAGTGTGAATGCGCGCGGATCGTGACCTTGAACTTCCGTCACGGCGCGCACGGCACTGGCCATGTGCTCGTTGGCCAAGGCAAGAAACTCGCGCAGCATGGTGTTTCGATCGCGCCCACTCGCCAGCGTCTCTCGATCAGCAGCTTGTTCTGCCGCTACGCGGTGCAATGGGAGTGACGCCATGTGTTCTGGCAATCGACCCAGGAGCAGGTTGACATCAGTCACGGTGAGTGGCCCGCCGCGACCGTAACACGCCGGCCCGGGATGGGCACCCGCACTCTCTGGACCAACAAAGAGCCCGTCATGTGTGGCGCGGCAGATAGAGCCGCCACCTGCTGCCACGCTGTGCACATCAATAGCAGTGCTGGCAATGGTGATCCCCGACACGGTGGATGTTCCACGCATGGCAATCCCTGATCGATCGACACGCGCAACGTCCGTACTGGTACCGCCCATGTCAAAGGTGATTGCTTGCTCTACTCCAGCAAGTGCCAGCGCCGTGCGTGCCGCGGCGCACCCCATCGCTGGCCCACTCAGAAGGCTGTCTTTCGGGCGATAATCAGCAATATCCGAAACGCCGCCAGCACTGCTTGCCGCGTACACATGTGCGCGCGGAAGCACCGCTGCGATCCGTGCAAATAGACCGTGCACCGCGCTACTGAGTGCTGCATCAACTGCGGCCGTCTGCGCGCGTGCTAACAGGATGGGAATACTGGCAACACCAGCGCTCGTCGCAACGCGTTCGAATCCTTCTTCATGCAAGATGGTGGCTACCTGCAGTTCATCCTGCGGCGTGCGTGGCGCGTGCAGTAATGCCACCGCTGCATGCCGAAATCCAGCAGCGCGTGCGCGACGAGCCTCGCTTCGAACATGCGCTTCATCAAGCGCGATGGTGACACTTCCGTCCGCTCCTCGGCGACCGCGAACACTGAACACACCGCGCACAACGGTTGGTGGCAAACGTGGGGCCAAGTCAAACAATCCCAGGCGCTGCTGTGTGCCGATGGCAAACAACCCATCCAATCCTTCGTTGACGAATGCGGCGACCGGATCGGTGTTGCCCTCAAGAAGCGCATTGGTTCCGCGTGTAGTGCCCACGCGCAGTTCAAGCGCACCGAGCGGCATTCCGGGCGGCGTTCCGGACATGAG
>DBCE01000053.1 GCA_002292895.1 Phycisphaerales bacterium UBA966 | reverse complement strand
GTGGGCGAGCGCTGCAATGATTCGGTAGATCTCGGCTTTGGCGCCGACATCAACGCCACGGGTTGGCTCATCAATGATCAGTACATTCGGGCGAGTTTCCAACCAGCGTGCGAGCGCAAATTTCTGTTGGTTTCCACCAGAAAGCGATGAGATCGGTAGGCCCGGACGCGCGCAGCGGATAGCCAGTTCATTGATCCACCGCGTAACCACGGAACGCTCCGCGACCGCGTCAATGCGTGCGCCACCGAATTGTGAAAACGCATCCAGCGACGGAAGCGTCATGTTGGCAACACTGGAAAGCGAAACATGGAGCCCGCGACCTTTACGGTCTTCGCTGACGTAGGTCACGCCGTGGCGCATGGCAGCGCGTGGATGTTTAAATGTGCGCTCAGCACCAGCTATACGAATCTTTCCGACCGGACGGCGCAGGCCAACGATCGCTTCGGCGGTTTCGGTGCGCCCGCTGCCAACCAGGCCAGCGATTCCGACAATTTCGCCGGGGGACACCGTCACTGACACGTCGCGCGATCGACCTGCTGCACCAAACCCAATCAGTTCAATGGCTGCAGTTGCATCTGATTTCGCGCTTCCCTTGGGTGGATAGATCGAACCAAGCTCGCGGCCAACCATCGCCTGTGCCAGCGTGTCTTCTGTGGCAACCGTGCCATCTTCCGCTTGCAATACTCCCGCAGTGTTGCGCTGGAATCGTGCCACCAGTCGCCCATCGCGGAGAACGCTCACGCGATCCGCTACAGCCACTACTTCATCCAGGTGATGAGAGATGAAGAGCACCGCACGACCCTCGTCACGCAAGCGACGCAACAGGTGCAGGAGTTTGCTGGCCTCATGTTCGCCAAGGACAGCAGTCGGTTCATCAAGAATCAACACTTGCGCTTCACTCGCGAGGCACTTGGCAATCTCCACATACTGACAGTCGGCAATGGAGAGTTCACTCACGGCGCGGTCAAGGTCCATTTCTGCGCCGAGCATGGCCAGCAGTGCCCGGGCCCGCTCGCGTTGTTGCGAGCGATCCACGGCAATTCCGGCAAGAAATGTCGGTTCCCGTCCCAGCAACACATTCTCAGCAACACTCAGTGTTGCAACGAGATTGAGCTCTTGATGCACCATGGAGATGCCCGCGCGAATCGCGGCGCGCGGGCCGCGCAGAGTGGTTAGCTCGCCGTTGCGGAGTAGTTCCCCTGCATTCGGCGTGAGCGCTCCGGAGAGGACTTTCATCAGGGTGCTCTTACCAGCGCCGTTTTCGCCAACAATGGCATGGATATCACCAGCCATGAAGTCCACGGTGACATTGTCCAGGGCGCGCACGCCGGGATACTCCACGGTGACACCACGCACCCCCATAAGCGGCAGTGTGGCGCGTGCCGGCGCGCCAACCGGCTTGACGCTCGGCAATTCCATCACGCCTTCTTGAGGAAGCACGTCTTCAGAACAAAGGTGCCCTTGCCATCGCGTACTTCGATTTCTTCGGCGCTGGATGTGAGGCGGATGTTCTTGTAAGTAGCGCCGCGCTTGATCGTGGTGTTTGCGCCCTTCACCTTCAGGTCCTTGATCAGCACAACCGCATCGCCCTCGTTGAGCAGGGTTCCGTTGCTGTCTTTGACAATCACGGTCCATTCATCGGTTTCGTCGGTCATGGTGTTGATGTCCTCAGTTTCAATGGTGGTGTTTCACGCGCTACTACCGTCAGAATGTGTATCCAAACGCTTCGATCTCGCGGGCATGCCACTGCGCAACCAGTGCTTGGCTCTGCGGCGAATACAGGGCGCGGTAGTCCCCTCCATCCTTGCGGTCGCTGGAGTTGCGGTGCGCCAACTGCACCTTGCCTTTGGCACCAATGCGACTCAGCACCTCTTCAAATCCCTCCGAAAGCTGCTCGTACTTGATCATGTAGTCAAAGCATGGCTTGCCGTCGATGGAGTAAATGCCCCAGTTGTCCAAGCGCGAGTGATGCATGGCGCGCCACAGCGGGGAGCACATATCGCGGTCGAAATTGCTGAGGTCTTGCACGCCGCGCTTCTTGTGTCGGTGCGAGTACAGCGAGATCTGTCGGTCCCATGGATTGCGCTCGATGGAGAACTTGAAGTAGTCGCGAAACTTCTCCTCGCCGAGCACGGAACGAACCTGGCGAGCATTGGCATGGAACCACAATCCAAACACGTTCGGGAAGTATCGGCGCAAGGTGCCGCGGTGGCCGCGCACAACATCGTCACGCTCTGGTGCGCCCGCTGCCAATTCCGCCACGCTGATGCCGCATAGTTCGCGCAAGGCATGCAGCACCGATGTGCTGCCGGTTTTCTCTGTGCGCAGAAATATAAATCGATACTTGTGGGAGATCAGCATGGCGCAAACCAAGAATACAGCAATGCGGACACGTCACTGCGTGTGGTGGTCACTTCGCGCGACTCGCTCGACCCGTGTTGGTTGGCGGTCCGGCTGGGCTTCCATTGGCATTAGCTGGGGTACCCGGCTTCCACGAGCGCACTTCGTAATCAGCGCCCAGGGTATGCAGTTCATCACACCATCCGTTGGCCCAGCGAATGCGCAGAAATCCATCAGCAATCCACCAGCATCCCACCTTCACGTCGTCGATGGACTTCCATGCCACATGGCTCGATTGAATGGCAATGGCAAATTTCTCGCCAGTGGTCGACTGCGCTACCGGTAGTTCGTACACCCCGATCCACGAGGCATAACTCGCTGGTGTGCGCACCGCCTGTCCAAAGTTGCTGGGTGCCCCGTCTCGCGCAACGCCAGGTCCCCACGAGCGCTTCGCCAGTTCACCGGTCGGCTTACGCAAGATCACATCGCGCCACCCATCGACGTAATCAATGACGATGCGTCCGTTCGCAATCACCCAACGCCCTGATTCGCCGCGCGCACCGTGCGGACCTTTCGACCAGTTGCTCACCGCGCCGCCGTCGGGCGTCAAGACAACGTCGAAGGTCACATTCTCATCATCAACAAGCGTCCATGAGCCGGCCGCATCCGCCGCGGCGATCGGCGCGCCGGGTACATCAGTGCTATTGACTTGTGCAGCGATTTTTTCCTTCAGCTCAAAGTCTGCCGTCAGGATCCCCATGAAACGTCCATCCTTGGTCACCGGCACCGAGAAAGTCATCATCTCTACATCGCCACCGCCAGCATCAAAGTACGGCTCAGACCACATGGCTTTGCCAGACTTTCGTGGCAGGGCAAACCACGCCAGTATGGGATAGTCGTAGCCGTCAACCGCCAGTGTCCGATGCGCAATTGTTCCATTGTGGCGGTGCGCGTATGGCGCCAATTGTTTCCCCGCATAGGCCGGGTCAAGCGCGAACGTGGTGCCGTACGCGTCGGGGTGCTTGGCTAGAAAGTTGTCAAGTACTGGATAGATGGACTCTTCAGTGAGTTGCACCGATTCCAACGCGGACAGTTCCGCTTTGATAGAAGTCTCCAGCGCGGTGCGTTCTGTCTCGGTTGGGACCACCCACTCCGGAGTCTTGCAGCCAGTAAGCGCAAGGATCGGCAACAACGCAAACACGGCGAGAGTGCATGTGGAGCGGTTCATATACGCCCAACTGTATCCGGCGCGAAGTGGTCATGCGACGGTCACGAAGCGTTGGTCATGCTGAGAGCCACTGCTTCAGCCACTTTGATTCCATCGATGCCCGCGGAAAGAATGCCTCCCGCGTAGCCCGCGCCTTCGCCCGCTGGAAACAGTCCCAGCGTGTTGAGGCTCTGAAAGTCATCACCATCGCGCGTGATCCGAATAGGCGATGAGGTGCGCGACTCCACCGCGGTGAGCACGGCGTCGTGCAGGTCAAAGCCCTTGATTTGCTTAGCAAATGCAGGAATCGCCTCGCGAATGGCAGCGATTGCATAGTCAGGGAGCGCACTAGACAGGTCGCAGAGATGTACCCCAGGCGTATATGAAGGAGTC
>DBCE01000203.1:14301-18204 GCA_002292895.1 Phycisphaerales bacterium UBA966 | reverse complement strand
GCGCCGTCCAGTATCGCGCGTCTCTTGGACCTTGGCGTGGAGAGCTTCCTGCTCACTGCGACATTGGAAGCGATTGTGGCGCAGCGTCTGGCGCGTCGCATCTGCACCAACTGCAAGGAAGAGTTCATCCCCAGCGAAGAGCAACTCATGGAACTTGCCATGCGTCCGCAAGATGTGGGCGGCCGAACCTTCTTCCGCGGCCGTGGCTGCGAGCGCTGCAACAAGAGTGGCTACAAGGGACGTCTAGCACTCTTTGAAATCATGGTGATGACCGATCCGCTGCGCGAATTGATCATGAGCCAAGCCAGCACATCGGTGCTCGGTCACGAATGTCGCCGCCATGGAATGCGAACCCTGCGCGAGTGCGGTCTTCTTTCTATCTACGACGGTCAAACAACCATTGATGAGGTTGTCCGCGAAACGCTGAGCGAGGAATAACTGAGCCATGGCCACCTACGCATATGAGGCGATGAACGCCTCTGGAAAATCTCAGAAGGGCACCATCGACGCTTCCAGTAGCGACGATGCGATTCAGAAGCTCCGTGGCGATGGGCTGTACCCCACCGACGTTCGCGAGCAGAAGGGTGGCAGTGCGGCCAAGCCGAATGTTGCTGCCGCCACCAAGAAAAAGAAGAAGAAGGGCGGCGGCCTGAACCTGTCCTTCGGCGGCGTTCCGCTGAAGCGCATGTGCTTGTTCACTCGCCAGCTTTCCACGCTGCAGGACGCAGGTCTTCCGCTCCTTCGCTCCCTGCAGATCTTGGAGAGCCAGCAGAAGGCCGGCAAGCTGAAGAACATTCTGGAAACCGTCTGCGAAGACGTTCAGGGTGGTAACACGCTGAGCGACGCCTTTGCCCGTCACCCCAAGGCATTCGATCGCCTCTACACCAAGATGGTGAAGGCTGGCGAGATCGGAGGCGTGTTGGACGTCATCTTGCAGCGCCTTGCTGACTTCATGGAAAAGGGTCAGCGCCTGCGCCGTCGTATTAAGGGTGCACTGATCTATCCAGTGGTGGTCATCGGTATTGCCGTGGCGATCGTCACCGGCATCATGTATTTCGTGATCCCGAAGTTCCAGGAGATCTTCAACGACTTCAACGTCAAGCTTCCAGCGCTGACGCTCTGGCTTGTTGCTGCAAGTAAGTGGATTGCCGGTACCGCCAGCCCGGATCAACGGGTGCCCGGGGTGGCGTGGATCATTGTGTCGCCGTTCTTGTTGTTCTTCTTGCTCAAGGTGATCAGAAAGACCGAGTTTGGGCGAGCGGCCTTTGACTGGATCATTTTGAAGATCCCAGTCATTGGAACGCTGGTTGAGAAGACCACCGTGGCGCGCTTCACCAGAACACTTGGAACGCTGGTTGCCGCCGGTGTTCCCATCTTGGAAGCGATCACCATTACCAAGGAAACCTCAGGAAACTGGGTATTTGAGAAGGCGCTGGGAAGCGTCCATGACAGCATCAAGGAAGGCGAAACATTCGCCGGCCCGTTGCGCAAGGCGAAGGTCTGCGACGCCATCGTGGTCAACATGATCGACGTCGGTGAAGAGACCGGAGACCTTGACGTGATGCTCATGAAGATCGCCGACAACTACGACGAAGAAGTGGACGTGGCCGTGGCCAGTCTGCTGAGTCTGTTGGAGCCGTTCATGGTGGTGATCCTGGGTGGCATCGTCGGAACCATCGTTCTGGCGCTGTTCCTTCCGCTCGTCAGCATGATTGAAAGCGTCTCCGGCCAGAAGGGCGGCAAATGATGGGTTTCGCGCGTCCAGCCCAGCGTTCCGTCATCCGCCGCGGCTTTACCGTGGTGGAGATCTTGGTGGTGCTTGGCATTGTGATCGGCGTGATCTCCACGCTGATTGTGGGCCTTGGCTACGGAGCGCGGCGTGCTCGCATTGCCAACACGGAGTTCCTGATGAACTCCATCGTGGCGGGACTGACGCGCTTCCGCGCTGAAACCGGATACATGCCTCCCATTCTTGGCGTGCCTTCGCAAGTGGGTTCCGGCGTCACGGGCACGGCGTTTGGACAGCTTGGTTGGTGCCGCGACATGTTGGATCCGCCATCGCTTGCCGGAACGCAGAATGGTGGCCCCACCTACGGATCGTGGTCCACCACGCAGCGGCAGAACCTGCAGAAGTGGTGCTCGGCGACCACTATTCCTGAGTACTTACTGGGTCTTGGCGATCGTTCACAGGATGGCTACGGAGTCATCATGGAAGGGACCGGCGCGCTTCCCACCAACACCAATACTCCCGGGTACCGAGAGCAACCTGCTCTTGGAATTCGCAATCCCGGCTCCGATGGTGGATGGGGCTCGCTCCTCAATCCGCGTTCGGGAACGCAAGGGAAGGGCGTCTTTGGTTCGCGCAACTTGGCTTCATCCGCGCCAGCCACCGGCAACTCGGATTCAACGAGTGCGTTCCTTCGCGGTAAGTCGCTTGGACCGTACTTAGAGGTCAAGTCAGACAGCGAGATTGGCGGCATCACCGGATTTCAGACGGACGGCACGCCGATCGTTGCCAAGCCGGGTGAGATCAACAACTTTGACCTGGCACCCAAGTGCCTCTTGGACTTCTTTGGAAAGCCAGTGATCTTCTATCGACGTGGCTATCTGAACGGCGACCCGCGCTCTACTGATCGCACTTGGTCGCTCGCAGACATTGTTGCTCTGCGTCCACAGCGTTTCGGCCCGGGCGAAGATGTTGACGCCATGCCGGATGCAAACAATGACTCCGGTGCAAGCCGCGCTGCCATGGCATCCGAGTTTGCGCTGCTCTCCTTTGGACCGGACCAGCGTTGGAATCCAACGATCCGCGCTGACACCGAGGGCTACAACGAAGACAACATTGTGAGGTTTGGGCCATGAGTACCCGCCGCTCACGCCATGCAGGTCGCGCTTTCACCTTGATTGAGATCATGGTGGTCATCAGCATCATCTTGGTGCTGGCGTCCTTGGTGTTGGGCGTTGGCTCGGCATTGTTGCGCCGAGCGGAGCGTTCGCAGGTGGAGAGCGCCATGACCATCATGGAGAGCGCGTTCACCGAATGGGAAGGGCAGACGGGGCGACCGGTGACGTACAACGGGGCGTTTAATTCGCTGACGGCGCCGACCACGGAGATCTATCCATCCGGAGCCACCCTGGAGGTCTTTGATATCCGTGAGCCCGGAACGCCGCCGGCACCGAACAGTACGGGTAACAGATTGATTTACACGCGCGCACGTGGCGCGGGCGTGTTCACCGTCAATCTCCTCTCGCAGCTGGAATCGATCCGCCCGATGCTGGCGGGCATCCCGCCGAGCATGTTGCGCGCGGAGGCGAATAGTTCTAGTTATCCCGCCACCAACATCTTGTCCGGCACGCCGGCGGTCTTATACGCGCCCTCGTCCAAGTCCACCGCCAACACCAAGGATTCGACCCGATCGGAGCTGGTTGACACCTGGGGCGGACGTATTGCGTTTGTGTTCCCTGGTCGGGCTTGGCGTTACGGGGCGGAGCCGACTTCATCGCTTCCGGACTCTGACGGAACTGTGCGAACTCCTGCGGAGAATCTCCTTGGGGTCTGCACCAATCGCCGTATATGTCTGGTGTCGGCGGGTCCCGACGGTCTCTTTGGAGTGCCCGGCGAATCCACCCCGGATTCGGCCACTATCCAGAACACCGCCGCTGCTGACAACATCTACCTGTACGAGTTGGATCCCCCAGACTGACGCCCATGCACAGCGCCCCAACTTCATCCCCCGCACGACGGCTCTCCCCAGCACGCGCCTTCACGCTCCTTGAGCTGTTGGTGGTCATGGGCATCATGATGATCTTGGCGGTGCTGACGGCCATCAGTGTTGGCAAGGTCACCCGCGATGCCAAGTTGGCCAACGCCACCAATGGCGTGGTGGCATCGCTTGGCGCAGC
>DBCE01000203.1:10503-14167 GCA_002292895.1 Phycisphaerales bacterium UBA966 | reverse complement strand
GCTAATACGCCGCTTCCCACACCCAACACGTACGGCGCAGAACTCATGGTGGACGATGTGTTTGCTGATCGATTCGTTCCCGTTCCAGGTGTGCCAACGCGCGACTTGCCAGCCGGTGTCTTGATTGCTGGTCCGGCCTTCGGATTTGTCACTGACGCATCGGTTGGTCAGAACGACCGTCAGTGGCGAACGCAGCCGCGCTTTGCAGGCACCACCAATGCGGCGGTAACGCCACCAACATTTACGCCGGACTTAGCACGCACCGAACTCGGCTGGGCTATCGGTGTGTTGTTTGGCCCGGACGGGCGCGTGCTTTCGCGCAATCCGCAACAGGTGCTTGAAGTGGTGACGGCCGCGGGTGGTAACCAGAACGCCTATGTCAAGTCTTTCGTTGACTACGACGGCAACGGATTTCCGGAGCGCGGGACCACCAGCGCATTTGGCGGCGCTGGGGTGAACGTGGACTATTTCATCTACGACGAGCCGCGCGACGAGCCGCTGGTTGATTACGTTCCGTACCTCGCCGTCTTTAACGATGCCGAGGCGCGTGATCGTTTCAACGCTAGCACTTGGAAGGGCACCAACATCGGCGGTAACGGCAGCCCGCCGCCGCGCATTCGTGATCAATCACTGTTCATTGAAGAACAGTCCGATCGCATCACCTTCAATCGGTATACGGGCGTGCCCGGGATCGGCACCAAGTGATGCGCCGTGCATTCTCACTTATCGAATTGCTGCTGTCCGTCTTCATTCTGGCGATCGGAATCATTTCCGTGTCGGCGCTCTTTCCTGCGGGCATCGCTCAGCAGCAGCAGACCGCGGATGATCAGCTTGGCCCCGTGGTCGCCGAGCAGGCGCTGGGGTTGTTGCGTAGCCGTGTGAAGACGGAGGACTTCGGCACCTTTGAAGAGTTTGGCGTCACCAACCTCTTGGCGCAGTCAATCTCCAATGGCAGTTACGTGTTCCGACCCAGTGCTGGCGATTGGAGTTGGATTCGCCCCGGCGTGATCCGTAGCAACCAGAGCGGAACCACTATTGATGACGTGGGTGCCATCGATATCTTCTCCACTCTTGCGCAGAACGCGGGCTCAAGCGCGCAAGAGTTCTGCGAGTTTCCCAATCAAGGCGTTAGCCGCACCACTGGCGGCAATCTGAAACTGTGGGGTGCTCCATACAACTCCTCACGCACCAGCCTGGCGCCGCCGATCATCGTCACGCAGCGCGAGCGCTGGTGGCCATCCGTGCCGGAAGGCGCCACCACGTTCACTCCGCCGACGTACTCATGGGACTGCATGTTCCGCCGCATGGGTGGGCGCATTCAGGTGGCCATCTTTGTGTACCGCGTGATTGGTGTTGGTGGTGCTGTTAAGAGTTACTCGTCGCCCGCGAACGGTGCGCCATCATTGCCAACGGTGGTTGTAGGTGGTAGCTATCCAAACCTGCCGCCCGTCCCATACCGACGCGTTCCCAAAGCAACGGCTGGCAATGGAGCAACCGGTACCACGGGATCGCCAACGAATATTCAAGTGGCAACCGGCTGGGAGCAGCCAGCCACCTTATCACTCACCGGTCAGGGACCTTTCACTACGGGTTACTTTGGCACTGCACAGGGTTTGAACCAGACGGACTTTATCGCCGCGCAGATTCCGCAAGTGAGTGAACAGTGGCAGTTCCCAGGGCAGTGGATCATTGACAACAACAGCAATGTTCATCGCGTCGCTCAGGGGCGGCGGAACTCTACGGATTCCGCGCGCGTGCGCATGAGTGCGCCAGTGCCGCGCGTGCCGAACGCACAAATCTATGACGACTATGAGCTTGTTGGTTCAGCCACCTTTGAGCCAACGCCGCCAGGTATTCGCACCATGCATTATGTTCCTGCCGTCATTGATGCCAATGGAACGCAATTGGTTCCTGTTTACGCCACGGTGAGGGAGCTCTGATGCGTCGCGCATTTACTGTCGTCGAACTGTTGATCGCGGTAGTGGTCATGCTGGCGGTGATCATTGCCACCAGCAAGATCTTTAATACGGCAAGCAAGGTCTCCAGTACCGGCGAAGCGAATGCAGATGTGTTGCAGCAAGGCACCGTGATTGAAGAACAGATGCGCCGCGATCTTGAGCGCCTTTGCCGCGACGGCTACATGGCCATTCAGTGCGTGGCAGTCCGCAACGATGTCAATCAGGTGATTTCGCCAGCGGCCAACGCACCCCTTTTGAATCCCCAGTTGGATGCCAATGCCATCCTGCGCTGCGACCAAATTGTGTTCTTCACGGCAGGCACTGAAACATCGGCGCGCTGGGCAGGTCCCGGCGATTTGGTGTCCGGCGGCGGTGGTCAGCAATCGCGCGGCGCGCGTGTCTACTACGGGCACGGGGTGCAGTTTCCTTCGCTGCCGAACGATCCAACCAGTAACCCACCTGGCTCCAACCCGAACTCGGTCATCAAGCCGATCATCACCGGCGTCAGTCCCGCTCCGAGCGGTGTGAAGCAGGTGGTCCCGTGGACGTGGTTTGACCCGCTGACCTACCAACTCGGATGGCAGTTCGGAACCACCACGCAGACCGCGGGTCCACGCGTACTTGCCAATCAGCCCGAGGCGCGACAGTGGGTGCTGGCGCGTAAATCCGTGCTTCTCTCCGATGACGGCGGTCGGCCGATCTACTACCCGGAGCCAAGCAATCTCACCGTGGCGGGAACGCAAGGACCAAGCTCAGCGCCGTCCATCTTTGGCGATCGTTCGTACACCGGCGCGGCTGGTTCGGACCCTTCGTACTTTCAAGAAATGCGCGACCGCAATCGCATTTCGCTCAGTACCAATCTTATTCCAAGTCCGGTGATGCAGTCCGGATGGGTTGATGTTGCTGCCAGTGACTTTGGCAAGGTGCGGCGCGAGATGTCGCCAACGCTTCGCTTGCAGACCCCGCTGCCGGTTGGAGGTGGTGCGGTTTCGATTTCTTCTATGTCCGTTCCATTTAACACTCCGGGCACCGGTCTCGCGCCAATCTCATGGCCAATTGGGGCCGGCGCACCGGCGTGGCCGAGTGGAAGCCCGATCGTTGCGGTTGGCAACAACATGGATGCCGGGGCCATCGGCGGTTTCTCTACGCAGCGCGACCGGATCATGCGCGGCACCTTTGGCATTCCGGCGTCATCAGCAGTCAGCAACACATTCGGTCTTCTTGGCTGGCCGCGATCTGAAAAGTCGATCGGCAACACCGATCGCAAGAGCGAGATGCTTACCTCGCCAACACTGGTGACTAATTGCAGCACTTTTCAAGTTGATTGGACATGGGAGCCACTGACCGGTCGGCAGACGGACTCGTCAGGCGCGGTGTTGCCAGTCACCGCGCGCCTTTCGATTGGTGCTGCGCCCACCTATCCGGTTACGTCCACGATCACGACCCTCCTGCGTGGCTATGAGCCGTTTGCCGATACATGGTCAGCCACCGCCGAAGACCCGACCCAGCGCGTGCGTCAGCAGCCGTGGTTTGGCTTCCCGGATTCTGGCGATGGCACGGTCGTCATTCCTGCTTCGCAGCAGCTGGGTGTAACGCTCGCGCAGGACACTTCCGTGATGCCCGACGTTCCGAAAGGCGGAATCCCCACCACCACGGTTCGAACTAATTTCCACATGCGCGCCGTTGCGCAAGCGATCGAAGGCACC
>DBCE01000203.1:8975-10446 GCA_002292895.1 Phycisphaerales bacterium UBA966 | reverse complement strand
AACGTTCCGGTGCGCGTCTACACCGCCGTCTTTGGTTTCAACCAAGACGAGGCATACACCGTGACGCCGGACGGTTTTGTTGTGATGCGTGAGGATTACACCCCGTGGCCGACACAGATTCGTATCACTGCCACCATTCATGACCCGCGCCTGGTTCTGGACCGCGGTCGTGAGTTTCAATTTGTGCTTGATGTTCCAAAGCGTCGCAAGGACTGAGTGTTGCTGATCGCTTTCCGCGAAAGTTCCCCATGAAATCCACCACCACGACCCGCGGAAACACGCTTGTCTTAGTCACTGCCATTTTGGTGCTGCTGGTCATCATTGCCACTGCATTCTTGGTGCGCGCGCAAAGTGGCCGCGCGCAGGCTGCCGCACAGCAGAAGGCCACGGGTCGCGAAGCACGCGTTGAGTCCGTTGCCGCGGATATTGCTCAAGAAGTAGCCAACGCGCTCTTTGTGAAGCGGATTGATAGTTCAAGCATGACTGCCACTACTGGGCAGATTGCAGCCAACCAGGCCACTGGTTTGACTGGTCAGCCGGCGTTCGGTGAGTTCATGGCGCGCAGTGACTTCCCGCGTCTTCCAGCGGAACCGCTCGCCATTCGTTACGGCGTTGACTACTTTGACTCGGTTTCCAATTTGGATTTCACCGCAGTTGCTGGTGGTGACGGTTACTTAGACGGCTACAACTTTGCGCCGTTCTCTGTGAATCCGTTCACCAACTGGCCCGCTCGCTACGGCGACATTACTGGTGAAGGCAATCCAATTGGGAACCCCGGATTCGGTGATACCCGTTGGCTGGCAAGCACCGAGCCGGTGCGCGCCATGCTCTTGACGCAACTGCAGAACCCGGTGGCGCCAGCGCCGCCGAACACACAAGTTCCGCTGCCGTTCAACGCCAACTGGGGCAACTTGGCACTCTCCAACGGCGCGCCGATTCTCTCGCCGGAAGGACTGGGCTTCAGCCACTGGCCGCATATGAGTTGGATTCCAACGGCAGAGAATGGGTTCCGTTTGTGCTGGAACATTTCCAATGTTGAATCGAACTGGGACCATAAGGTGGCTACCGCCACAGCGGCAGCTGATCGATGGGCTGCTGGCGAGCTGAATCTGGGCACCCCGTACGAACAATGGCTTCCCTTTGTGGCGCCGCGTGAACCGCTGGTGACGGGCAAGGATGCGCGTGGCTACTTGTTACTCGATAGCGGAGACTGGCAGGCGCGGGTCAATGACTGGTTTAACGTCGGCACTACGAACTTCAACACCGCCCCTCCACATGCACAGATCATCAAGGGTGTGAACGCAGCTGGTGCTAGTTTCCCGTTGCGCCGTCTTGATGCTCTTCCTAACTTCCTACAGCTGGGCGCCTTTGGTGATCCATCAGACGAGTTCAAGCAGATTCTTGCTGGTGGTACTTATGTTCCAACTTCGCGCAATCTGATCGGACGCACGCTTGCCGACGCTGACGGCGA
>DBCE01000203.1:5324-8893 GCA_002292895.1 Phycisphaerales bacterium UBA966 | reverse complement strand
CTGATTGCGGTGCGCATCATGGATAACAGCGCGCTGATCAACGTCAACACCGCGACTCGGTCGGACCGCGGCACCACGAATGGTCTAACGCCGTCGGACGTGGCGCTGGTCACGCGCCGTGAGTCGTATGACGAAACCTCCACGGTTGGAAACACGGCTGGCTTCCGTGACCCGATCGTTGGCTTCTTTAATGCGCGCGAGAATGATCCGGAGTATCGCGTGAACTTTAGTTTCAAGACGCTGCTTCCAACTCCGGCGGCGCAGCCTTCACAGACCGCTGCCAAGTTGGTCTACGCCGTGGCCAGCAACGCTTCTGGTCCAACTGGTGGTGTGGATGTTGGTTGGGCACCGGAACGTTGGGAAGGTCGGCGCACACAGCTGGCAGCTGCCGCTGCCAATGCCGCCGATCCGTACCAAACCGGAATGTTGCGCGACCTTGGCGTCACCCAAGAGGGCACGGCCGGCAACGTCAACAGCGTTGTTCCGTTCTTTGACCCGTCGGCGGACTTTGGCCTAACCGGCTCATCAGCGGTGTACGGGGACTCGTTCGTCCTTTCGCGCGCCGCGGATCGCCTGAGTTACTTCAAGGCGATGGCCAATGGCGGCGAGCTGGTCGACCCGGTCACCGCTGCTCGGTTGGTCACCCTGAGCCCGTTTGGCTCGGACGATGAGATTGAGTTGCGCGCCGCCAGCGGTCAGAACAGTCCGCAGACGGTGAGCCGTCTGGAGAATGCACTGAACAGCTCGTCCTCGATGTTCGCCACCGACATTCTGTTTGGCGAATTCCTCCGATCCACGCGTTCGCGTGAGGAGTCCGCGCGGTTCTTTGATCCGGACGATGTCCGCGTTCAAGACTGGCGCGCACGGGCCGCATGGGGCACTGGCGCCGCATTCGCGCCGCGGGGTGGGGCAGAGTTGCTGCTTGACCACCGCCGGATGATGACCACCATTTCCGGTGCACGGAATGAGCTGTTGCCGCCGCGCTTGTGGACGGTGGTGGATCACAGCTTGCAGGCGGCGGGCGTGCCTGACACAAGTTTCACCGGTGATTACCTGCGCGTTCGTCCTGCGTATCTGAAGCGCGGCGTGGACTTTGACTTGGACGGTACCCCTGATGATGTGACTGGCGATGGCACTGTCACCACTGCCGATGACTTGGCGCCGTACCACCCAAACATCATGTTCCCAGTAGCCGGTTTGATTCCCGCGGCCAGCAGCGGATTCGGTATTGCCATTCGTGACGCCAACGGTGACGGCGTTGCGGATGTGGAGGACTTTGAACTTGCGCGTCGGCGCTTCCTGACTGACAATCGCAAGATTGACTTGCGCCGCCCGAACGATGTACCGACCGCGGGCGTCGCCGCCACTTCAACCCAGATCACGCAGGCCGATCGCAAGTTTGACTTCGACCTGCAACGCGTCATGCGTCGCGCGCTCATTGATGAAGGCACTCGCCAAAGTTACCTTGGTCGTCCTGGTCAGAACTCCACCGATGCCAATGCGTCGCTGGCTGCCACCAAGATGATGATCGCCAGCTTCTCGGCGAACGTGTTGTGCTATCGCGACGGCAAGCGACGCATTACCAACACCCTGTACCTCGATCAGCCGTTGCATCCTGCGGAAGCAATTGCGGTTCCAACCGACGCGCTCGGCACCAGCGGAATCACCGATGGCGGGTTCATTGGCGTTGAGAAGCAGCCCTTCATTCAGGAAGTCTTCCTGGCCTTCGTCTATCCAAAGTCCCAGGTCACTCAGGCGGAACTTGATGCCGTGCTTGGGCCTCCGGGTGGCAATGCGCTGCCAGGCTGCCCTGATCCTGACAATTGCTCTCTGAATGCCAGCGACCCGTATGCACTGCCAAGTTGCACTGCAAACGGCGCAGGGGAGCACTTTGTGGTGTACGACCCCGCCAATCCGGCCACGTGGCCAGCAGTGGTGTTTGTTGCGCAGATTGCCAATCCGTTCAACGAGCCAGTGAACTTGGCGGACTTTGAATTGCGGATCAATCCAGCTTCGGGCGCGCCGCAGCGATTCTTCTTCGGACTGCCCGGTCCTGCTGGAAGTCGCAGTGGTAACACGTACGGACCGGATGTTGAACTTGGACCCTGCACGCCAGAGGAGCCGCGCACGGCGCTGGTCTTCAGCCTTCCAGAAAAGTTCCCAAACGGTGATCCATTCCCGCGCGATGCATGGCTCGACTTCCTTGATATCGGTGCTTCGATTGATGCCGACGGTGATGGAACCATCACCACCACGGAGGCTGACCCGTCGAATGACATCAAGCCCGGTCAGTTCTTCAAGCCGGATATCAACGCCATCTTCTCGCCGGCGTGGGGCGGTTCATCCGCTACCGGCACTCAGTACTTTGATGCCAACCGTCGCGGTGGCACGCTGTACTTTGACGCTACTCGAACCACGGCGCCCACGGTCTTTGCTGGGCTTGATGTCAGTGGTGACATGAATCGTTGGAAGCCATCGCCTTCAGTTGGTGGTGCACCACCAACCAATTCCTACATTGAGTTGCGACGCGCCATTTATCCATCAACTGGTGGTACGCCAAGCTGGACCGTGGTTGATCGCTTTGAGAATGAATTGGATCCAGACCTCAACGGCCAGACTGGTCAGCGTGTCACGGACCTGATCAATCGCCTCTATATCGATGGTTCTGGAGGCTCGCTCCCGCCGCCACCAGCTATCGAGTGTCGGTCCGGCAGTTTGGCGATCGACGGCATTCGTATGCAGACCGGCGATTACTTCACCACCTGGGCGCGTGGCGCTCGGCAGTGGTTGTTTGATACGCAGAACGGCATCACGCCGACTCCGGCCGGTCGTGGCGTCATCACCATGGATGAACGCACGCCGCGCTACGCGTTTGCGCGGAACACGGGTGTTATGGCATCAAGTGCGCCCAATGGCGGTTCCGTGGGTCAAGAGACCTACATCGGCGGAACGCTCGAAGGGGTTGGCCGCAAGGGCGAGATCATTGCCAATGCCACCAGCTTGCCTGACGGTGATGCGACCGGCTCTCCACAGAGCCTGTGGATGTCGACGCTCTACCACAACATCTGGGGCGAGCTGAAGCGCGGCAAACCGACGTTCTTCCCGACCCGCATTCCCGAGAGCACACAAGCCCGTACCTACAAGTACCCCGCATGGCTCCTGACAAACGCCACGCCGCCTACTGGTATGACGCTCAATTACGGCGAGAAGGGCGTCACGGACTTTAAGTTCGTCAACGGTGCCGATCCGAGCAATTTCACTGCGCCGTACCGTCTCTTCCAGAAGGATGCAGACTTTGATCAAGCGGCGGAGATCTTGGATGTTCCGTTGTGGGGCACGCTGGTGCAGCGCACCGGTAGTGGTCGTGCCTACGCCACGCTTGCTGAGATCCTTGCGCAGCCGCAGGAGTCCACCGCCACGCTGTACTTCCCCAAGTTCCCTAAGCCGGCAACTTCAACCGGCGTTCTCAGTTACGGTTCGGACCAAGAGCATTACAACCGCCTGCAACTTGAGCCCGCGCAATACGACACCGTGGCGCCAACAGGCGGTCGACCAACGCTCTTGAGCGG
>DBCE01000203.1:0-5177 GCA_002292895.1 Phycisphaerales bacterium UBA966 | reverse complement strand
TTCGTTGTTGATGATCGTGGTGCCGCACCGTTTGACACGTGGACCAGCACCACGGCCCCGGACGGCGTGATCGATTTCAGTGAGCGCGCCAGCGCTGAAAACCGCCGCCTGCGGTTGGCTCGCAACTTTGAAGGCAAGCTCACGCCTGGGCTCATCAATATCAACACCGCGCCCATTGAGGTGTTGCACGCCATGCCGCAGATGATGCGTCTGGTCTATGACGATGATTTCCCGATTACTAAGACTGCCGATTCCGATCCAGCAACGCTGAATGCAGCCAGTTCTGCGCTGAGTAAGCGCCGGCTCGTCCGCGATCCACTGGCGTGGCAAGCGGCCCCGTACGACATGGGTGGCGGCAACCCTGGCCCAGGCAACCCAAATTCCATCCTCTTTGATTATGGCGTGGCAGCGCCGCGCGTTCGCGTGGCAGAGGCAATGGAACTGTGGCGCAACAAGGGCAATGTGCTGCCTGACTTGAGCAACAATTTGTTCCAGAACATGCCGAGCTACTACAGCCGCGGCCTTGATTTCCCCGATGCGTCCAACCACCGCGAGTGGGCACCGGGTACGCGCAGCGAGCGCGGCTTTGACAGTATTGGTGAGTTGGCAGTGTTGACCAAGGGCGCCGAGTTTGCGCCCTCGGCCACAAGTGACGCCGACGGTAACGGTACGCCTGACGTGCAAGACATCGCCAAGGGCAAGGTTGCCGACGTAAACCGCAACAACGTGGCGGACAGTGCTGATGCTGCCGCGTTGGTTGGTTCAAGCTGGAACCAGGCCGAAGGATGGTCGATCCGCTTTGCGGGTACTGATCCGTATCGAACCAAGTGGGATGACCCATCATGGGGTGCCGGCCGCGGCTCAACCGTTGGCTCCGGCCCGCAATCGGTCGGTGGCACCGCATTGGCATACCGCACAGAGGGCATCCCGCAAACGCTCACCGCGGGTCAGGCGCAGGTCTATCCCCTCACTGGTCGAACCGCCATTGACAAGCACTTGCTGGTGACCGCCACGGATGATCGAAACACGATCGCCAATGAGATCAATGACACTTCCAACGACTCGTTGGGCACACAGTTCATTGAAACCAAGGCCTATCACTACGACATGACCTCCGGTGATGCCGTTGAGCAGAATCAGATGCTGCGCGGCATTTCCAACATCGTCACCACGCGCAGCGACGTCTTCACCATCTGGCTGCGCATTCGCACCATCAAGCAGGACACGCTCACCGGTCAATGGAACGGCACCGACCCAGAGTCGATTGTGGATGACTCCCGTTACATGATGACCATCGACCGTTCATCCGTCGACCGCCCCGGCGAGCAGCCCCGCATCGTGAGTTTCGTGAAGGTGCCGAACTAGTCAATACTGGCGTGATGCCGCAACCCCCGTCGTTACTTCGGCCGCCCGCGCCCAAGGATCTGCAGCGTCACCGTATCGCTCGCCGTACTCATGTCGATCGTCCCGTGCGCCGTCCACACGTAGCCAGCCGGGTAGGGCATGCTGCTCGCTCCAGGGATCGGTGCCGAAAAGCCGTAGCAGATGGGCAGAAACTCGTTCAGTTCGTCCCAGGTGCCAAATGACGGCCACGGGCGCTCGACCGATAGGCCGCCACGGATCCCGCCCCGCAGGTCGTTGGGGTTAAATGGAACCCAGCCCGCGCCGGGCAGGAAGAACTCGCACCACGTCACCAAGCGCGACCGCGCCGCGCCGCCGCTTGAGCCCTGCAGTTCCGTCATCCCCAGCACCACGCGCGCCGGAATCCCCGCCGTACGCAGCACCGCCACGCATGCGGCCGCAACGTCGTGCGAACTTCCCGTGCCAGTCTTCATCGATGCCCACGCGCCGTTGACCACCAGCCCGCGCGGAAACCCGTTCTCAATACGCATTCCGTCCGCATCCACCGCCGTGTAAGCCTGCATGGTGGCGCGCACTAACTCCTTGGCAGCAATCCACGGAGTCACGCTGCGCAGGTTGCCGCCGGTGACCTTGTCAACAAACTTCTTGAAGTCATCGTGACCGCTTTCGATGCCCGGCTGCGGCTTCAAACTCTCTTGCACTTCGGCGGGCCACTCGGCAGGCCAAGTGATGCGCGCTGCCGCGGTCTCGTCCACCACGGAGGACCAGCACTGCTCGAACCACGTGACATTCCACTTCAGGCTCTGGCCCTGCGTGTCAGGGATGGAAATTCCCACCGCGGCCATGCCTTGTGCCAGTCCCTGCCGAAACGATGTTCGTTGCGCGGCCGCGTTGTGCTTGGCGCCTTGTACCCAGATTTCCGTCTTGATGCTGGTGGGGTCCACTTGGCTCCATGTGGATTGCAACACCATTGGCATCCACACCATGATGTTGCTCAGTTGCAGTGTGACGGTATCGCCCTTGCGAAGGCTGGGTGCCCACAAGCTTGCATCGAACCGTGCTTCCCAGATGCGCGGATCGACGCGCTTGAGTGGCAGCTCGGGCGGACGACCAGAAATGGTGGTGAATGTCGCTGCGCTGGGTTGCGGGGCGGGCGCGGCTGGCGGCGTTGGTGGTGCTGTTGCCGGTGCCGTTGCCGGCGCAGTGGTCGTGGCTGGCGCCTTCGCGGGCGGCGCGATCAGCAGGGCGGCAATGGCGGCACCGATGAGCATGTGAACACGATACGCGCCGCGCTTGCAGCCGAGCGCCAGTAAGTTTCCAATCGATGGCAACTCTTACAACACGCGCGGCAGACCACCGTAGATCCACACCGTGAGCGCGTTCATGAATTCCACGAGGAACAGGTTGATTGCCACAATCGCTACAAAGCTCGCCACAAACGCGCTGGTAGCCGCGCGCCCAACACCTGCAGCACCCGGGGCGCAGGAAAAACCCTTGTAGCAGGAGATCAGCCCGATCGCGCCGCCGAAGCACGCGGCCTTCAGCAGTCCGTTCAATGGATCAAGCGTCACCAAGAACAGGGATGTGTAGTGCCAGTATTCCGTGCTGGGCACGCTGTAGACCTGCGTCAGCACCGCCCACGCGCCGAACGCGCCCAAGGCGTCGCTGTACACGGTGAGGACCGGCGTCATCACCATGCAGGCCACTACGCGTGGGCCAACGAGCCGCGCCACCGGATTTGCTCCTGCCGCTCGCATGGCATCAAGTTGTTCGGAGATGCGCATCGCGCCGATCTCGGCGGCAATAGCGCCACCGACTCGGCCCGCCACCATCACAGCGGCCAACACTGGCCCAATCTGCTTCACCACATTTGCGTTGATGATGCCACCCATGCGGCGCTCGGCACCGATGGCTGCAAACTGTGTGTAGCCCTCGACCGAAAGGATCAGTCCCACCATCAGTCCGGTGAGCGCCACCACGGGAATGGATGCAGTGCCAACTTCCAGGAGCAGTGGGGCAAGTTCTCGCCAGCGCAGCGTGGCGCGCGGCGATCGAATCACGGCGCCAAGCGCTTGCCCGGAGAACCGCACGAACAACCCGAAACGCCCAACCGCGTCATGAACGCGAGCTCCAAGCGCAGAGACGGGGGCGAAGGCAGCAATCGGCATGGGTGGAGTTTAGGGATGCGCGGCCCGGTGGGTGCGTAGTGAAACCGCGATGCAGCAGTGATGTACGGATACGCCGGGGATCGCCGCCGTAAAAACACCGCGGGCCCAGCATTTCGGCTGGGCCCGCGGGAAGTGTTGCAATCAGCGCAGCGTCAGTCCGCTGCGTTCATCGGTCAGGGGCAGTTGCCCCAAGCGCCGAGGAGGCTGCCCAAGTCGGCGCCGTTGGTGATGCCGTCACCGTTGAGGTCGCGCTCGGAGCCGCCCCAGTCACCAAGGAGGAGGCCCAAATCCGCGCCACCGACGACGCGGTCGCCGGTGAAGTCAGCCGGGCAAGGAAGTGCCGTGCAGTTGGCAGCGCATCCAGCGGCGGCTTCCACGCAGATGGCATCCCACCGCACCGTGACGCAGTAGGGATCAAGGCCACCAACGTACGCGCAGCAGCAGGCGTCAGCACAGAAGGCGTTGCCGTGCTCAACAGCGCAGTCGCCAGCAACTGGGTCGCCGCAGGTGTAGGTCGGTGCTGCGTAGTTCAGCGAGCCCGGGGTGTCTTGGAAGCCAACCGTGGCGGAACCAACGCCGATGAACCAGGTGCCGTCTGCTTGCTTGATACCCATGGTTGGGCCGGCGTAGCTGGTCACGATGGTGTCGGAGTTCACTGGATTGGACAGAAGCAGCACGTTGTCCAAGCGGTTGTTACTGGTGGTGGTGGTGGCGAGGCTGAATGTGCACTTCAGGTACGCATCAGCCGCACCGTCGATCGCGGTCAGTGGAGCGAGCGTCTTCAGTGCAAAGCTCGACGTGAAGGGGGTGAAGACGTCGATATCAGTCCAATCAACGCCGTTAATGCTGTACGCCCACTGGTGGGTTGTAAAGCCGGTGGTTGTACCGGAGGTACGCGTGGCGTAACTCAGGGTGACGCCCTGAACGGCAGCCATCGAGAACTTGAAAGTCACTGACTGACCATTCGCCGCGCTGCCCACCAAGGCGATGGATGACGTAGCCGAGGTTGCTGGGTCAAGACCATTGCCGCCTGCAGCGGTGCCGGTGGCGTTGAGGCCCGTTCCGGTGAACGCGTTGAGCTGCGTGGCTTGCGCCCAGTCGCTCGAACCGTTGGTGCCGTCGAGATACATGGTGCCAACACCAGCGTTCGACTTGTACAACTTTGGCGTGTTTGGTGCAGCGGCCGCGGCCGTTCCACCATTAGTGTTCGTTGTGGTCTGGTAGTCCCAGCCCGCGATCACCGTGCCGCTGGTGGCGGTGACGACAGTGCGCGAAATGTACGGCCCGCAGGTGTTGGGGCTGTACCACCAGTCCTGGCCAGCAGTTGGAGTGCTGCCATTGGTTTCCTTGAATGCAACACTGTCCAAGATGGCGGACCATGGAGTGATGTCAAGGACGCCGTCATCGTTGGTGTCAAGATCTTGACCGCCAGCGCCGCTGTTCGGTGCGCGCGTCTGGAAGGTGTCGGTGCCGGTGAAGTCAGAGACAAGCAGGAACGTCATGTTGTCGGGTGACTCGAGCTGCGTGTCGCCTGCGCTGCCGGTTGGAGTCTGGTAGCCCCACGGGAGATTCGTTGCAGCTGGGTCGATGGTGAAGGGGAATGCGCCCGTGGTGTCGGCGGGAACAGCCGCTGGATTCTGCCCGGAG
>DBCE01000265.1 GCA_002292895.1 Phycisphaerales bacterium UBA966 | reverse complement strand
GTTGAACATCTACACCCGATTAGCACCCCTCGAACCCCTGCTCGCCGGACCGTGGCGTTGGGTGATGTACGCAGCCATCGCGGCGCCTTTCGCCGTGGTGCTTTGGGTGATGTTCGGGCGTCGGTGGAAGCCGGACGGAGTGCTTCGGTGTTCGCAGTGTCAGCATGTGTTTGATCCCGAAACTCGGTTTACGGGTACAGGATCAGCAGCCGGCGTGCGATGCTCGGAGTGCGGAAGCGTCACGCTGACCGAGCATGCGGCACTTCGGCGTGGCAGAAGGAGGTGGATCATCGCGGTCAGCCTTGCAAGTGCACTGCTCATTGCATTGCCGCTGATGGTTTGGCACAGCGTGCCGGTGTTCATTGCGCGCACACTGATGCCGCGCTGGGTCACCGAGGGGCGCGCTGAATTTGCCAACGGATTGACGCTCGTTTACGAAGTTGATCCGTTACAGGAGTGGTTTGATATTGAGCCAAACACTGCCTCTGGCGCATGGAGCGGCAACTTTGAGGACTTGGCGGAAGTGAGCGATGCGGACAGAAATAGCGGCTGGAATAATCGAACTTTCTACGTATGGCCTGATCGTCGCCGATGGCGTGTGTGGACCGATGCAAGCCACCCGACATCCACCGCACATCTCGATCATTTCGTCTTCGGAGTGGAAGGATGGTCACCAACGGCGGAGCAGTGCATGCCGCCGGTTGGCTCACCAGGATTTGGTGGCGACGTCACTGGTGATGGTGTGGGTGATGTCATCGTGGGCGAAGTCAATGGCGGTAGCGGCGGTGGGACGACGTGGATGATGGTGACTGTTCCGGAAGTGGCCGCCGACAAGCACGGCGGTCCTGCAATCACTGCAATCGGAATGGGCATATTCCGGCGTGACGATGCGCACGGCGGATGGCTCTTTATGAGCGTGTGCAATGGATTCCGGTACGGACTGACGCCCGGCGCATTTTGTAATGACCCACTCATTGCGTGCACATGGAATGCAGAGCAGCGAGCGTGGACGCCGAACGTAGAACGCATGAGGCGCGAGCCTGATCGGCGCGCCCTGGCAAAGTACGCGGCAGATGCGCTGGATCACTATCGAGAGTGCCTCGCCGATGCGGCCGACATGACCTCTGGCAGCACAGTCAATGATCTCACCAGTGAAACCACGGCGGGGGAGCATGACGCAACTGCCGCCGCCCTGGATGCCTTGCGCAATGGCCGTGCGGGCATGGGCGATTTCTTGCCTTGTCCAAGCATGATTGGTGCACTCTCCATGGGCGTATTGGAATTGCTGACTTCTGGGCACGGCGCCGAGTGGGAGGAATGGGTGCGCTTGGCCTGGCCCGCGGAAGCAACCGCATCGTTCCGCGATCGGTTCATTGCTGACATGCGCCGTACCATCGAAACATGCGAATGCGCTACATCGCTCCGAGAGTTGAACGGATTTCCCGAAGCACGCCCGGCGGTCGGCGCAACGCCGCGTGGCTCCGATCGCAAGCGTTGAAGCCATGTTGATGCATCTACTGATTGTTTCCATGTGCGGCGCCATCGGCTGCGCCCTGCGCCTGGTGGCGCGTGATGTCCTCATGCGCAATGGCGCGCAGCCATGGTGGGCGGTGCTGGTGATCAATCTGTTTGGCGCGCTCCTGATGGGTGCGGTGGCAGGTAGCGCCCGATCAATCGAAGAGCAAGCGGGACCGATGTTGGTTGCTGCCGTGACCGGTGTGCTGGCTGGGTGGACCACCTATTCCGCATTCTCGATGGACGTCGTTCAGTTGTGGTTGCGCGGCCAGCGTGCAAGTGCCCTGACACTTTGGGCGGCAACCTTGTGCGGCGCTCCGCTCTTGGCATTGGCTGGTGGCGCCGCAATGGCTGCCTACACCGGGGCGTCAACGTGAATCACCAGCACGCATTGCCTCCTGTACCGATTTGGAAACTCATCGCCGTTGCATGCGCCGGTGGGTTTGTTGGCAGCGCGGCGCGTGCTGGGATGGAGTTGGGATGTAGTTCTGTTGGACTTCCTGGATGGACGGCGCGTGTTGTGGTGAATGTGCTGGGTGCATGTGCGATTGGTATCTTGTTCGCTCGTCTATGTGATGTTGACGGGCGCGGCATTCCGGTTGGCTTTTCTCACAAAAATCGCTTGCACGAGCAACTCTGGGGCGCCGGATTTCTTGGCGGATTTACTACCGTGAGCGGCTTCGCATGGGATGTTGCATCGGCAGTACATGACGGAGCCTTCGCGCGAGCGGTGGTGTTGTTCACCGCAGATGCCGTTGTTGGAATTGCTGCTGCGGCGTTGGGCTACTTCATCACCATGGCGCGCCGTCAAGTGCGGGAACGCAAAGGTGCTGCCTAATCACATACACGTGCGTTACAGCGTGGTGTGAGCACTACTGACGCGCTCAATCACCAACGACGCATTCAACAAGTTCTGTGCGGAGTCGCCACGGTGGTACGTCGATGGTTGGTAGCGGCATTCCCACGCGCCGCTGGCCTGCAGCTGCGCAACGATGTGCTCCAAGTATGGGTGCCTTCGTGCTGGCGAGGTGCGTGTGGTGGTTGGATACACATGGAGCGCACGCTTGGTCACCCGCAGTAGCTCGGTGATGGAAGCCTGGTGCCATTGCTCAGTGAATGGTGAATTAGTCAGGATTCCACCTGATTCCGGAGAGCTATAGGTCACCAACAAGTGCGCGCTGAATGTTTGGTCAAACGATTGATCCGCAAATGGCAGCTGCGGCAGACTGGCTGCCACGTAGCGGCCTGTAGCGCGTCCAGCTTCATAGTCGGCAAGAAACCCATGAAGCGCAGCACGCTTGCTTTCTGCGTATGAAGTGAGATCCAGTGTCGAATAGTGATCGCCGTGTTCCGACATTGCCTTGATTGTTCCGGCAATGTCTAACTCACAGCGCGCGCGTAGTTCAGCGTGCGTATGGATGTACAGGGGGTCAACGCCAACCGCATCAACGCCCGCTGCCACTGCTTCGGCAACAAACGAACATGGGCCTGATGGGCAATCAAGAATCCGCTGTCCGGCAAGTGCTTGCAGCGTCACGCCGAACATGGCGTGGTAATCACTGGCAAGTCGGCCGAAGAACTGCATGGAGTCGAGCCGAAGTGTGGGTGCGGTCATCCTTGTAGTGTGCCGTCCTGGGTGAATTCCTGCTGAGTCATTTCGCATCATTCGCCGCCGCGCTACGCTGCGTTACATGCCCGATATCACGCTGAATCACTTGGTCGCAGACGTTTCTTCCGGAATAGTCCGCCCGTGTCAAATCACGGTTCGCTCCGGCCGGATTGTTTCCATCGTTCCCAGCGCTGCCGCCATGCAGCCAGGAGTGCTCGTACCTGGATTCGTCGACGCACATGTGCACGTGGAAAGCAGCATGCTGCCGCCGTGGGAGTTTGCACGCGTGGCGATGCGGCATGGCACGGTTGCCTCAGTGAGTGACCCGCACGAGATTGCCAATGTCCTAGGTGAGCCAGGCATTCGCTTCATGATTGAGGACATTGCTGGTTCGCCATTCACATGTTGGTTTGGTTGCCCATCGTGTGTACCAGCGACTTCGTTTGAGACCGCCGGCGCAACGATTGATGCCGACGCATGCGCGCGGCTCTTAGATGATCCAAACATTCACCATCTCAGCGAGATGATGAACTGGCCCGGCGCGATCGGTGCTGATGCGCAAGTCATGTCCAAGATTGCTGCCGCTCACGCGCGTGGCAAGCGGGTTGACGGGCATGCGCCCGGTCTCCGCGGGGAGCAAGCGCGCGCATACTTTGCACGCGGCATTGAGACAGATCATGAATGTTTCACTCTTGATGAAGCGCGTGACAAGGCTGCGCTTGGAGTGAAGATTCTCATCCGCGATGGCAGCGCTGCTCGGAATTTCGACGCACTGTGGCCGATGCTTGCCGAACATCCCGAGTTGTGCATGTTCTGCACCGACGATGCTCACCCAGACGATCTGCTTGTTGGGCACATTGACCGCCTGCTCGCGCGCGCAGTGGCGAAAGGAATCGATCCATTCGTTGCTCTGCGGGCGGCTACTTTGAACCCCATTCGCCACTATGGATTGCCGTGCGGTCTGTTGCGCGAAGGCGATCGCGCCGACATGGTGCTTGTGGAGGATTTATTGAATTTCAAGCCTATGCGGACATGGATTGCTGGGGAGTTGGTGTCGGAAGGTGGGCGCTCATGTATCGCGCCGCGACCGTCGCGGACTCCGAACGCGTTCCGCGCGGGCAAATTTGTAGCGAGTGACTTTCGCGTGTTGCCTCCCGTGCGCGGCGCGGGGAGTGGCACAAGTAACGCCCCGGTGATTGCTCATGCGATCGTCGCAGAGGATGGACAGCTCGTCACCGGATCCATCGACGCACCGATGCGTGTCACCAATGGGGTGATCGAGCCAGATCCATCACAGGACCTCCTGCTGGTTGCCGTGGTAAATCGCTATTCCGACGCGCCGCCAGCGATGGCGTTCATCCGTGGATTTGGTTTGACGCATGGCGCCATAGCATCAAGCGTTGCACATGATTGCCACAACGTTGTTGCGGTAGGCGCCTCACGTGAAGCAGTGGCTCACGCAGTCAACGCGGTCTTTGCGGAACGCGGAGGCCTTGCCATTTCTGATGGAAGCACTGCCGGTACGCAGACATTGGCGCTGCCGATTGCAGGATTGATGAGTGACCGTCCCGCGGAAGAGGTGGGGGCGGCGTACGCACAACTCAGTAAGACGGCCAAGCGTCTGGGCTCACCCTTGCGTGCTCCGTACATGACCGCTGGATTCATGGCGCTGTTGGTGATCCCGGCGCTCAAACTCAGTGATCGCGGGCTGTTTGATGGAAGCAAGTTTGCGTTCACGCCCGCGGTGATCTGAGCACGGCGGTGGCGACGTCGCGCGTGAGCTCAGCAACCAGCTTTGCCAGCATTTCTGTTGGCCATGCGCCGTTTCCTGGCGCGCCTTCCGCAATGTGCACAGCTTGAAGTTGAACAGTGCTTGCCAATTGCGTGGCCATTGCTCGGAATTCTGCACCACTGAAGCCACTCGCCGCTGCTGCGCTTGCCGGCGCTTGCGCAACTGCATCAAGGTCCAGTTCCAATGTTGCTTTACACCCAGCAAGATGCTTTGCCGCCAGTTCGGCCATTTGTAGTGGCGTTACCCCTCCACGAAGCATTGATTCAAAGGTGAATGCGGCAGTGCGTTCATCGCGTTCAATGGCAGTCACTATTGACTGTGTCGCCCATGCTTCACTCATGCCAACAACCGCGTATCGGTCCAAGTGGCCATCAGCACGCGCATACGTAAACGCGTTTCCGGAATGTCGGCCTTCGCATGGGCGGAGGTCAGCGTGCAGGTCAATATTGACGCAACCAAGTGCCTGACCCGAAGCGCGCGCGCATCCGGCAAGTATTCCGTACGCATTGTTGTGGCCACCGCCAATCACAATCGGCATCACACCCGAGCGGCGCAACGCCTCAATGACATGTGCCACACGGCGATCAATTTCGCTGACCATTTCGCGCAGGGTCACCAGCGCCTCGGCGCGCGCCCGTGGTCCACCGACTGTGGCATCAATACCCTTGGCGGCTTTGTTCAGGTCGCGTACATCAATGCATCCAGCGACCGCCACCGTCGCCCCATCCAAGAACGTGTTCGACTGCATGTTCAGGAAGCGCGGCAGAAACGCACGCCACATTCGGCGTGCGCCACCGCGACCGAGATTGGCGCGAACACCAATGTCTTCCGGGACTCCCACCAGCACAACCTGTGTTCCTGCCGGAGTTTGCCCATCGGGTCCAACGATGCCAACCCGTTGCCCCAGACGCACCTCGCCGTCACGGAGGGTGGTCATCGTGCGGATTTCATCGGGTGTTGGTGTTCGCAGGTGTTCCACGCGCACAAGTGTACGGAGCACCGAATACCCGTGAGTCCTCAACCGCTCCGCCGGAAGCCTGTATACGAAGGACATGGAACAGCCATCTCCCGCCGCATTGGAACCCACGCACGCGCCCATTCCCAGTGCCGTCCCCACGGGCACAGCGGGTCGCCGTGACTTTCTTCGCAACGCCATCATCGGTGCCAGCGTGCTGTCATCGATGCGCGCAGCGTTTGCCGGACACGCGTTGCCGATCGTGCAGTCCGCTACTCCTGCACCAACTGGCGGGGCGGTCGCTGCTTCGGGCAGCACGGTGCCCGGCACCATTCGTCTTGCACATCTCACCGATATCCATGTGCAGCCAGAGCTTGGTGCCGAGGTGGGTATGGCCAGCGCCTTCAATCACGCGCAGTCCATGAAGCCCGACCTCATCATCACTGGCGGCGACGCAGTGATGGATGTGTTTGAAGCGAAGCGCGCGCGGGCAGAGCAGTTGCGCGCCATCTTCCAAGGCACACTCAAGCGCGAGTGTGGAGTGCCCGTGCACCACGTCACTGGAAATCACGACATCCTTGGTTGGAATCGCAAGAAGAGCGAGTCCACCGGCACGGAGGCAGACTGGGGCAAGCGCTTCGCGTGTGACCTCTTTGGAGTCGCTCGCAACTACTACACGTTCGATCATGGTCCATGGCGATTCATTTGCCTCGATAGCGTGCAGCCGAAGGACGATCGCTACACGGCATATCTGGATGATGCGCAGTACGAATGGTTGCAGCAAACCCTGGCTGCTACGCCAAAGTCCATGCCAATTGCGGTGGTTTCGCACATTCCGATTCTTTCGCTGACGGCACTGACCTACGGCGCGCCGCGCTCCCGCGAGCACGTTGGTACCGACACCGTCATCTATCACGGCGAAATGCACACCGACGCCACGCTCCTCCACGACCTCTTCAAACAGGCTGGAAACGTCAAAGTTTGCCTCAGTGGGCATGTTCACCTCCTTGACCACTGCATGATTGACGGAATCTCCTACATCTGCGACGGCGCGGTCTGTGGATCGTGGTGGAAGGGCTCGGTGGAAGGTATTCCAGAGGGATACGGGGTCCTAGACCTTCGGCCGGACGGCACCTTCACTCATCGCTATGAGCGGTACGGATGGCAAGCGCGGAAGTGAGGCGATCCGCCGCAATTGGCTAGGATGCACGGGTCGACTCCATGGAAGGTGAAGACCACATTTTCCGAGAACGCGCCGTTGACTCCGCATCGAGTCCGGAGAGCATCAACCGTGTAGCTCCGATAGCGTCGGCACGCCTGTGGGTGCTGTTAGTGGGCGCAGGCGCGGTGGTCGCAACGTTTACCGCATGGGGATTCTTCGGATCGATTCCGCTCACCGTCCGCGGCACTGGAATATTGATCGAAGGATCCATGGTGGTAGCAGCGGAAGCGCCCGCCGATGGGCGCATCGGCGATTTGCTTGCCAAGCCCGGCGACCGTGTTGAGCAAGGGCAAGTGCTGGCGGTTGTTGCTAATCCACTTCTTGAAGCACAGCGGATCGACGCCGAAAACGCCGCCGCACGATTGCGCGAGCAAGATGCAAACATGACCGCGGCGGAGGATGTGGCCTCTGCTGCATTCACGGCATCGATGAATGTTCGCGACAGTGAGTGTCGCCGCCGCATTGATCGTGCCGCGGCCATTGCTCTTGATTTCAGCAAGGCTGTGGAAGTGAAGCGAGATCTGGTACGCCAAGGATTGCTAGCCGAGTCAGAGTTGCTGACGATTGCCAACGCAACACTGGAGATCGAGCGCTCACTTTCTGATGCACGAAGCGAGTTACTCCGCATTCAGGCCGATCGTACGGAAGCCAGCATTCGTCGCCAGCAAGATCGACAGCGCCGCGAGAACGGCATTTCCGACGCCGATGCTTTGGTTGGCCAACTCGCAGCGCGTATGTCAGCCGAACGCAATGTCATCGCCCCGCGCCCTGGAAAACTGGTACAGCTCACTCGCAGCCCGGGCGATGTAGTGCACAAGGGCAACACCGTGGCAATCATTTCCGATGCTGGCGATGGCCGCCTGCGCTGCTACGCATTCTTTCCGCTTACGGAAGGTAAGCGTGTTCAAAAG
>DBCE01000229.1:5411-5990 GCA_002292895.1 Phycisphaerales bacterium UBA966 | reverse complement strand
GAGATCTTCCACCTCAATGGTGTTACCGATCGACTTGGACATCTTCTTGCCGTCTTTGTCCACGATGAATCCGTGAGTGACCAGCGCCTTGAAAGGCGGCTTGCCCGTGGCGCCAAGAGCCGGAAGAAGACTCAATTGGAACCAACCACGATGTTGATCGGAACCTTCCAAGTACAGATCCGCCGGGAAGCCCAAGCCGCGCTCGCGCAAGACTGCGTTCCAGCTTGATCCCGATTCAAACCACACGTCAAAGATGTCGTACAGCTTGACCAACTTGGAAATGTCAACGCCCTTGGGCGCATCCGGGTCAGCGGCAGCATTCCAGTGCGCCAGCAATTCTGCCGGGCCATCCGTAAACCACGCGTCACTGCCCTTCTCGCGGAAGCGCTTGGCAATGGCACGAACGGTGCCCGAAGTAAGCAGGATTTCCCCTGCTTCCGTGCGGAATGCCGGGATCGGTAGACCCCACGCACGCTGTCGACTGATGCACCAATCGGGGCGACTCTCAAGCATGCCGCGCATGCGATTGCGTCCCCAACTTGGAACAAAGTCAATGCCGCCCTCAGCGGCGCCCTTGCC
>DBCE01000229.1:3723-5256 GCA_002292895.1 Phycisphaerales bacterium UBA966 | reverse complement strand
AGATGCCCGCTCTGTCGCAGGTGCTCCGTGATTTCCTTGTTGGCATCCCACACGCTCTTGCCGCGAAGCCACGCTGGCACCGTGTCGTCATAGGTGCCGTCATCGCGGACCGGGCAGTACGTTTCCAGGCCTTCCTTGAGTCCGGTGCGATAGTCCTCTGCACCGTGTCCTGGCGCTGTGTGAACCAGACCCGTGCCATCCTCAAGCGTCACGTAGTCAGCTGCAACCACTGATGATTCACGGTCGCAGAACGGATGCCGATACTTCAAGCCAACCAACTTGGCTCCGTCGGTTTCCGCAACAATCCGCACCTTATCACTACCCGCAAGCTTGGTGACTTTGGCCACCAAGTCGCTGGCCATGATCGCCAGATTGCCATCCACTTCAACCACGGCGTATCGATAGTCAGCGTGGACAGCGATTGCCAAATTGGCTGGCAGCGTCCAGGGCGTGGTGGTCCAAATGGTGAAGCTGGGGGTGCAATCAAGTTCGCAGCCAAACACCCGCTCCACTGCTTCGCGGTCCGCCGCTTCAAAGTCCACATACACCGAAAGATCTTGGCGATCTTCGTATTCCAGTTCGGCTTCAGCAAGCGCCGTGCGGTTGGCGATCGACCAGTGCACTGGCTTCAACGCGCGATACACCAACCCCTGCTCCACCAGATCTGCAAAGTCCTCAATGACCGCACCCTCAAAGGCAGGCTTCATAGTGAGGTACGGATTGGCGTAATCAGCAAGCGTCAAGAGGCGCTGCATCTGCCCAGCCTGCAGTTTCACAAACTTGTCTGCATAGGCCTGGCACTCACGACGAATGATCATGCGACGCTGATCGTCCGGCAACTCCATGACCTTCTGGAGCTTGCCCTTCTCGTTCATATCCGTGACTACTTTGTGCTCAATGGGCAGTCCATGGCAATCCCAACCCGGCACGTACGGAACACGCATGCCATCCATCAGCCGCGAGCGCACCACGATGTCCTTCAAGACCTTGTTGAGCAAATGCCCCAGGTGGATCGATCCATTCGCGTACGGAGGGCCGTCATGGAATGAATAGAGCGGCGCATTCGCGCGCGCCGCTTGCACTGTGTCATACAGCGCCTCATCTTGCCAACGCTTCACCGTCAACGGTTCGGCTTGCGAGAGGTTCGCCTTCATGGCGAAGTCGGTCTTGGGGAGATTGAGCGTGCTCTTGTAGTCAGGCATGGTTCAGCATTCAGTCAAATTCGGGCTCATCGCCAGGCTTGATGTTCTCGTCGAGGTACTTCTGAAAGTCGCCCATCTTGTAAGAGATGAAGCAAAATGCATGATGCAGCGTGAACCATTCAGAATCCTTGGGATTCTTGTCAAGGTCTTGCCGCAGGCGATTCAGTTCAGCGAGGACTCGTTCTGCTTTCATATCAATTCCGTGGAAATGAGAAGTGTAGATCAGTGATCGTGAGTGGCATGATCTGCATGATCTGCATGATCTGCGTGGCCGGCGTGACCAGCATGATCCGCATGATCCATGTGCTGCCCCTCATGCCCTTCATGCCCA
>DBCE01000229.1:820-3686 GCA_002292895.1 Phycisphaerales bacterium UBA966 | reverse complement strand
CCGACAGCGAGTGCCAATGCCAATCCAAGCACCAGCGCGATGGACAAGCCCACACGGTCATGGCGATGGAACTGCACTTCCGGCAACAGGTCCGCAGCAGCAATGCAAAGGAACGTGCCCGCTGAGAATGCCAACGCATACGGAACGGCCGTAGCCGTGCCGCCAGCCGCGGCGGCGCCCAACATAAAGAGCACCACACCAATCGGCACCAAGCCGGCAAACAGGAAGTTCACCAACAGCACTTTGCCGCGGCTCCCGCCACCCGCGTGGAACAGCGTGGCAACGGTCATGGCGTCAAACGGCTTGTGCAGCAAGATCACGAGGAACGTGCCAAGCCCAGCAAGGGCCGGCGCCACGCCTGGCTCCACTTCACGGACAGCGGCCACGCTGGCGGCAAGCGCAACGCCCTCCAGCAGCGAGTGCAATCCCATGCCGACCGCAGCGCCGGTCCAGGTCAGCCGTCCAACCGGCGCGTGTGCAGCAGCAGTACCGCCATGACTGTGCCCGGAGTGATCATGCGCAGCGTGATGGTGCCCCTCGTGCCCGTGCATCGGATCATCGCACGCTGGCTCCGGCAATTCATGCTGATGGAAATGCGCAAATCGCTCCAAGAAGAACATCGTCAGGAACCCAAGCGCCAGCGCCACCATCAACGGATCGAACAGCCCGTGTGGGTCGCCACCAGCAGGCGCCGATTCCATGCGCGCCATCAGCGCGTGCGGCACCATATGAAAGAGCGCTACTCCAAGCATGACGCCAGAAACGAAGCTCAATCCAAACTGCAATCGTCGATGCGTGAGGCGCAGGACCACCGGCACCATGCCGCCCGCAAGGGAGGCCACCACAATGCAAACGCAGAAGACGATGAGAGCGGTTTCGGGACCCATGGTTCGGCCGGGAATGCCCGGCGAAGTAGTCCTTCGCACCGGGGTCGGGCGCTACACGATACTGCAGCGCCGAAACACCGTAACGCCTTGCGGCGCCCTATTGAGCCGGATAGACTGCTTCGTCCGACCGCTGGGGTGGTAGCTCAATTGGAAGAGCGCCTCGGTCGCATCGAGGAGGTTGTGAGTTCGATCCTCATCCACTCCACTTGAACTGGGTGCCCGGTACCCGACCCCGCAACCCGCCAACGAGCGGGTTGCGTTGTTTTTGCCCAAGATCGACCAAATCCGCCCCCTCCCGTACCATCGCACCCGATGTCCGCTGGCGAACCAACTGCAGAAGTCGCACCCCGCGCATACAACCGGGATACCCCGGCCATGCGCCAGTACGACCGCATCAAGAGCCAGCACCCGGGGTGCCTGCTGCTCTTCCGGATGGGCGACTTCTATGAGCTCTTTGATGAAGACGCCGTCACCGCACATCGCGCGCTTGGCATCACTCTGACCGAACGCACCAGCGGCCAGCCGATGGCCGGCGTTCCGTTCCACGCCGTTGAGGGCTACCTGCGCCGCTTGGTTGAGCAGGGCTACCGAATCGCGGTCTGCGAGCAACTGCAAGACCCGGCCGAAGCCAAGGGTGTGGTTGAGCGTGGAGTGACCCGCGTCCTCTCGCCAGGAACGTTGGTCGATGAAACGCTCCTTGACGACTCGCGAGCAAACCGCATTGCCGCCGCATTCATCACCGGTGCTGGCACCGAAGCGCGCGCCGCCGTGGCCGCCGTCGAACTCTCCACCGGTGAATTCACAGTCGAAGAGTGCGACGCCGCGCTCCTTGAAGATGTGCTCGCGCGGATCGGTCCAAGCGAACTCTTGCTTCCAGAAGGCGATCATGAAGACGCCGATCGCCCCGCGGCTCGTGCCGCGCGCGCCCTTGGCTGCCCGGCGCTCGAAGTCCCCGGCTGGATGTTCCGCCCCGCCGACGCAGTGGCGCTTCTCAAAGAACACTTTGGCGTGCGTACGCTGGAGAGCTTCGACCTGAGTGACGACGCGCCCTCAGCAACCGCCGCCGGCGCCCTGCTTCGCCACCTGATCGACACGCAACGCGGCCTCGGCACCGATCCCGCCGCAAGTGGCGGCCGTTCCGTCCGGCCGCTGGCACACCTGCGCCCACCGCGCCGCGCCGGCCGCGCCGCACACGTGGTGCTTGATGGAACCACACTTCGCAGCTTAGAAGTTGAACGAACCCTCCGCTCCGGCGGAACCGAAGGCACGCTCCTCAGCGTCTTGCAACGAGCACGCACCCCCATGGGTCGGCGCCTGCTCCGCGAATGGACCTGCGCGCCGCTGGGTGACCGCGCCGCGATCCGCGCGCGCCAAGACGCTATCGCCACGCTCGTTGCCGACGAACGCATGCGCGAAGAACTGCGCGCCTCGTGCGACGGCGTGCAAGATGTCGCACGTATCGCAAGCCGCATGTCGATGGGGCGTGCAACGCCACGCGATCTGGTTGCGCTTGGCAAATCGATGACGCTCGCTGGGCGCATCGCACAATCGCTTGGGGACGCTCCCGCCTTCTCTGGCGCACGCACCGCGCTTGAGGAAGCTGCAGCGAAAGTTGCAACGCTCACTACCCGCATCAGCGCTGCATGCAACGAGCAACCACCCGCTCACATGCGCGACGGTGGTTTATTCAAAGACGGTGCCGATGCAGAGATCGATGAATGCCGATCATTGCAGCGCGACGCCACCGCATGGATGGCGCGCTATCAAGCAGAACTTGGCGAACGACATGGCATTCCAAGCCTAAAAATTGGCTACAACCGTGTGTTTGGCTACTACATTGAAATCACGCATGCCCACTCGGCAAAGGCGCCCGCAGAGTTCACGCGCCGCCAGACGCTGCGCAACGCTGAGCGCTACATCACGCCGGAGTTAAAGACGTTTGAAGACAAAGTTCTCTCCGCCGAGTCGCGCGCCGTTGC
>DBCE01000229.1:0-738 GCA_002292895.1 Phycisphaerales bacterium UBA966 | reverse complement strand
TTTGCTGACGCCGTTGCAAGCCTCGACGCCGTAGCGAGCCTTGCAGAAGTTGCCGCGCGCCACCGCTGGGTTCGCCCAGAAATTGTGGAAGAATCCGTCCTTGAAATCACTGGTGGCCGCCACCCCGTTCTTGATGAATTACTGCGCGACCGATTCGTTCCCAATGACACTGAACTTGGCACCGCGCTCCAGCCAGCAACACTTGCACTCATCACCGGACCAAACATGGCCGGCAAGAGCACCTACATTCGGCAGACCGCACTGATTGTCCTCCTTGCACATATGGGGAGTTTCGTGCCAGCGGAGCGCGCTGTTGTTGGAATCACCGATCGCATCTTTACCCGCATCGGCGCCAGCGATGAACTGCACTCCGGCCAATCCACCTTTATGGTGGAAATGACTGAAACTGCGCGCATTCTTAATCATGCAACGCCGCGCTCACTGGTGGTGTTGGATGAAATCGGCCGCGGAACCAGCACCCTTGATGGACTCAGCCTGGCGTGGGCGATCACTGAACACTTAGCCGCCGCCGGTGCGCGAACACTCTTTGCAACGCACTACCACGAACTCACTGACCTCTCCACCCGCATCGCGGGCGTTCGCAACCTGCACGTTTCCGTGCGCGAATGGAAGGGCGACGTGGTGTTCTTACATCGCATTCTTCCTGGCTCCACCGATCGCAGTTACGGAATTCATGTTGCGCAGATTGCTGGTATTCCAAAGTCAGTCGTGGCGCGC
>DBCE01000168.1 GCA_002292895.1 Phycisphaerales bacterium UBA966 | reverse complement strand
TGAATGTCCACGGTGCGGGCAAAGTCGGGAGCTGCGCTGGGGTTGTTCCACCATGGGTATGCGAACCATGCACCGGCCGCTGCCACTGCTAGGAGGTCGCCGCTCCGTTCGTGATGAATACCAAGCGCACGTTGGGCGGCACTGTCGAGCAGCTGCTCGATGCCGGGCTCGCCCGCTAGGAGCGCGGCTTGCACAGATGCAATGTCAGACGCGTCCTTCACATAGACGTGTGCCACTTGATGATCACACACAGCAAATGCGCGGCTTGCGCCAGCGTCCAGGTATTCACGTTCACCCTCGTTTCGGATGGAAAGAAATCCAGCATCGCGCAATGTTCGGTTCGGTGTGAGTGCATGATCAACCGGTGCAATTCCATACTCGCTCAGCACAACCACTTGCACGCCACGTTGTTCATAGAACTTGCGGATGCCTTCAAACACACGGTCGATCTCGCGGATTTCTTGATCGATGCGTGGGTCTTCAGGACCGAATTTCTGCAAGCAGTAATCAAGGTGCGGCAGATAGATCAGATGTAAATCTGGTTGAAACTTCTTCTCCACACTCATCGCCGCGCACGCAATCCAATCAGTGCTGCGGATGTCAGACATGGGACCCCAGAAATGAAACAGTGGAAATTGGCCGTGTTCCTGCTGCAATTCATCGCGAAGTTGCGGCGGTTGTGTCCAGCAGTCGGGCACCTTGCGACCATCGGCGCGGTACTGCGGGCGCGGTGTGACAGAAATGTCAGCGCCTGAATACATATTGAACCACCAGAAGGAATTCGCAATCACTGGCGCATTGCGCCCCGCGGCATGCGCTCGTTCGCGCAGGGTGTCCCACACCATGGGGCCGTGCACCAAGTGGTTCGACTGCTTCCAGAAATGCACCTCTTGCAAAGAGCGGTCGAACCAGCCATTGCCGACGATGCCGTGCTGACCGGAACGCTTCCCGGTCAGCATTGAGCTTTGCGAACTGCAGGTGACCGCGGGGAGGTCGGCGGTTAGCGTCCGGATGCCGCCCGAGCGCTGCGCGAACGCTTGGAGGTTCGGACACTTGCGCCGCGCGAAGACGGCTGGACAGAGCCCGACGATATTGAGGACGGCGACGCGCACGCAGGCAGGATAGGGCGCGCGCCGAAGTGAATCCCCGCGGCGGCTAACTGTGCATCAACTTGTGCCGCCCAACCGCGATTTGCCGCTGGGCTGGCAGGGCTTGGGTGAAGCACTTGGTGAATCAGCGGCAAGGTGCGTGTTGGGTCCGCGCTCTGTAGCTGCGCCAACACACGCTCCGCGCGCTGGCGGGCGAATGCCCCGAAGCCCACCACATGTGTCGGCTGCAGGGCCACGATGACCGCGCCAAGCGCTTCGTCGCAAGCAGACTCGAGCATGTGCGTGGCTTTGGCACCACGACCAGTGCGAGGAAGTTTGTCCGGGGTTTGGTTGGCACCACTGGCAGCGACAAACGCCAGCGGACACCAGTTCCAAATGAATGCCTGGTGAAAGAACTGGTCGGCGGTACCGAAACGCTGTTGCGCCCACGCCCACACGCGAGCACCACTGACCTCGCTACGCGTGCAAGCAAGGCCATCGACCGGGCGCTTTGGGTGCATGTGTTTCGGTGTGGTGATCTTAGCGACACGTTCAGTAATGCCAAGAAACCCCCTGACCGCGGCCACCTCACCAAACGGTACGCCTGTTTGCGCCATGCCAAATGGACCGGGATTCATTCCGACAAAGAGGACGTGCGGTTGCGGATGTGCCCGGGCAAGGAAGGCGCAATGTGCTCCCCACGCATATTGCAGTGGGTTGTAGGTGTATGCAGCCGCTGCGTTGAAGTTCAACAGATCACAGCGGTCTCGCAGTCTGCTGGCGATCTGTTCAAGCGAGGTATGAAGCTTCTTGTTGACCCGAGCGGGCATGCTTACATTTCAAAGCGCAGACCGGCATACAGTCGGATGTCGTTTTGCAGTGCATCCTTTGGTGTTACGTCGGACTGGTACTGCCAACGTATGCCGCCCAACAATTTGAGACCCTTGACGTCTTCCAACATCATGGTCCATTCGGTGCGGAACAAGTGGATGAAGTTGCTCGGGTCATCAAACGCTGGTGCAATCCAGTAGGAACCAACAATCGCCTGGCGCTCGGTGACCTTCCAGTCCCATTCCATTTCTGCATACAACTCCGCCTGACCGTCATTTTGGTCACCAAATTCATACGTGTAACCAGCACCAATCTTTCCAAGCAGCTTTGCAGGCGGCATCTTTAGGAATTCGTATCCCAGTCCACCCCATGCTGACAGGCGATTTTCATAACTCTCGAGCGGGGCGCTTTGCCCCTGGCCCTTCACGAACCACAACACGCGCGGGTTGGATGTAAATCGGCGGTCATACGTAGTGGTTCCAAGCAGGTTGTTGTCGGTGTTTCCGCCGTCGACGACCTTGTAGAAGAATTCAATGTTGTTCGACCACTTTTCAACGTCGACCACGTCGTAAATCGCCGAAGCTGCTGCACGGAAGTCAAGTTGATCGTTGGCTGCATTGACGTAGTTGACGTTGGCGTCAAGGACGAACTTCCACGGCGACGGCGGCGGCGCTGGTGCTGGAACCGCACCCTTCGCCGCGGCGTCATCAGCGGGATTTACGCCATCTTCGGGTCGGGGCGCATCCATCACGGCATTCGCAGCGGGCTGCGCCTCTTGGCGTAGAGCGCTGTCATCGGTAGTCGTCGCGGGTGCTGCCGCAGGGGCGGTTGTAGCAACCATTGATGCGATCGACGCGCGCGCGAGCGTGACCTTTCCTAAGACCGGGTGCAGCAAGACGATCGAATCACCGGTCTCAGAAACCAGCGTCGCCCGAATGGCATCACCGCTTGACAGCGCCACAATGACGGTTTGCCCGGGTACTGGGCTGGCCGCATCTTGCATGGCGAAGGTCGCGGGCGCCGCGTTGAATACCAGCGTCATAACGATGATGATTGTGCTCTTGAGGTAGGTAATCATGATTGGGATTCCAGATGCTCGTACACCGGTTCGGAGCGTACTGACATAACGAATGTTCAGGTTCTCGATACCTGAGAAATTCTCTCAGGCACGGTCTGTCGTATACCTTATAGAAATGATGGCATTCCCCGGCCCGCAAGTTCAGTCCTGTGCCAAGTCTTGTGTAATAGCCCTTCTATCAGTGCTCCTCATCGCGGGTTGCGCTTCGGGTTCCGCGCGGTCAAAGCCGGGCGAAGCGGCGCGCATCCTGCGCGACCAGCGCATCACTCGGGCGCAACTGGAAGAGGCATCAAACGCCTTCGCCGACAGGTATTTCTCACTGATGCTGGCCGCGAGTGAGCGAATCATTCGTGGCAACAATGACTTACAACAGTGCCGCATTATGAACGGCCTTCGGCTGCTTGGCGTGTCAAGTATGTACGACATTGCCACGAGTCCGGATACGGTGACGCAGTTGGTGGATCAGTTGGTAGTGGTCACCCTGCAAAATTATTTCTGGGTTGACACCGGACGCGCCCAAACTATCTGGGGGCCGCGCGCGCAGTGTTTGGTTGAGAATCTGCGTCGCGCCCGTGAAGATATTTGGACCATCGCTGCGCGGGTATTTACGGACGAACAGCTTGAAGAACTTGACCTCTCCATCGCCACGTGGTGGAGCCGTCGCGGTGGAACAGAGTTTGTCGCGTACGTGCGATTTAGTGAAGTTGCCAGCGTGAAGGGTGAAGCGCTCATCGAGACCATTCGCGACGGTGGCGGATTGCTTGAACCACTCGACCGCGCGACCGAGCAGGTGCAAAATGCAAATCTAGCGCTTGACCGAGCATTCTTCTGGTCGAAGCGACTTCCACTCTTTATCAACTGGCAAGCCGAAGCGCTTTGGTACGACATGCTGGTCATGCCGGACACACAAAAGTTGTTAGCAAGCGTCGACGTGATGTCGCAGGCGATCGCTATTGTTCCAGAGCGGATGAAGATGGTGAACACGACGGTTGCCGGTGCACAAGACACCGCACGCGACTTGGTTGATCGCATCTTTCATCGCGTACTCGTTGTGTTGATTGTTGTCCTGGTTGGCACTTTCGTCATCATGAAATGGCGCGTATCGCGCAAGGAGGCAGCGTCATGATTGCTGCAACGATTCTCATTTCTCTCGCACTCATGGCGGCCGATGCTGGGGCGGCAACTTCGGCAGCGGTGGCGTCGCAAACGGGCGGCACCACTCCGTCGGTAGCCCCGGTTGTGCCGGCGGACGATTCCAAGCCGGCCACGACTGCGCAACCCGCTATCCCCGCGGACCCAGCCGCACCAGCGACAGGATTGGTGCCGAAGGCGCTTCTCAGCGGAGGCGACGCACTCGCCAAGTCGCTTCAGGAGTTGGCGGAGCTGGGCGACGTCTATTCGGAAGAATTCTCTGCCATGGTGGAGCAGTTCCCGTCCTATGCACCGCGCCCCGTGCCAATGACCGGCGCGATGCGCATTGTTGGTTCGGACACCATGGGACCGTTGCTTGCCAACATCTCCATTTCGTATCAAGTGGTGTATCCCGACGTCAAAATCAACGTTGATCAGGGCGGATCGCTCAAGGGGATTGTGGCGCTGAAGGGTGGACTCTGTGACATGGCCTCGGTCGCGCGCAATCTCACAGAGCAAGAAGTGGCGGACATCAGTAAAGCCACCGGCAAGCAGGTCTTTGTGGTTCCTGTCGCACGCGGCGCAGCGTGTGTTTATGTGAACGCAGACAATCCGATTGCTGGGCTGACGAAGGAACAATGCAATGGTCTGTTCTCAATCACCCACACGATGACCAAAGCACCAATCATGCGTTGGAATGAACTGGATCCAACCTCGCCACTCGGTAATACTTTCCCGCCGCTTTACATTCCGCGATCGACTTCTGGAATGCTGCAATTGTTCATTGAGTGGTGCATGCCCGGCGAGCAAATCACCACTATTGGTCGGTACACCGAGCCTGGGCCATCGTCGGTGGTGAATGCTTGCTGCGCGTACCCCACAGCGGTTGGTATTTCTGGTTATGCAAATCGCCAGGCGCGCGCCCGGGCTGTGCCTTTGTCAATCGGTGAGGGGCAGCCCTTTATTGCGCCAACGGTCGCAGCGATTTGTGATGGCACCTATCCACTTGCTCGCCCACTCAATCTGGTCTTTGTTGCCACGGATGCGCAACACATCCCGGACGGGATCCGTGAGTTTCTGCGATTCGCGCTCGCAGAGGATGGGCAAGACATGGCCGCTATGTCAGGGAACATCCCGATGGATGCCAGTGGTATTCCGGAGTTCCTGGGAACGCCTGTGAACGGCGTGTGGCAGTAGTCGTCACTTGGCGGTGAAGGAATGCACCATGGTGTGTTGGTAGACCTGGCCAGGGCGCAGCACCACATCTGGCCAACCTTGCTTGCCTTGCTTGTTGATGCTGTCTGGGAAGGCTTGGGTTTCCAAGCACAGCGCATCATTCTTGCCGTACGTCGTCCCGTCCTTGCCGGGAATGCCGTCCAGAAAGTTGCCAGAGTAGAACTGAATTCCTGGCTGATCGCTGGCCACCGTCATGGTGATTCCGGTCTTGGGGCTGTGTAACACCGCGCAGGTGCGGAGTGTTCCCGCTGCGCCGTTGACGACGAAGTTGTGGTCGTAGCCACCAGGATCATCCTTGGTTGCAGGGAGCTCGGCAAAGTCTTTGCGGACGGTCTTCGCGGTACGGAAATCAAGCGGCGTTCCAGCGACGGGTTTGATATCGCCAGTAGTGATGAGTGTTGCGTCCACCGGGGTGTAGCGGTCAGCGTTGATCATGAGTTCATGGTCAAGCACCGAGCCGGATCCCTGGCCATTCAGGTTCCAGTACGTGTGATGCGCGAGATTGACGACGGTGGGCTTGTCCGTCGTTGCAGACATGCGCACTCGCAATTCATTGGCGTTGGTCAGCGTGTAGATGACCGTTGCATCCACATTGCCTGGGTATCCCTCTTCGCCGTCCGCGCTGCGGTACGTGAAGGTGATCGATGGTCCATCCGGCGTCATGGCGGGACTTCCGGACCACACTACCTTGTCGAACCCTTTCGTTCCGCCATGCAGGTGATTGACACCGTTGTTGGTGGCCAACACATAGGGGTTTCCATCAATACTGAATTTGCCAGCAGCAATGCGATTTGCACAGCGACCGGCGGTGCATCCAAAGTACTGGGTACGCGCCACGTAGTCAGCGGCACTGGGGCGACCAAGTACTACATCAATGAATTTGCCCTGGCGGTCCGGCACCTTGAGGGCAACCACGATGGTGCCATAGTCCGTGACGTCCGCCACCATTCCAGTGGCGTTTTTTAGCGTCCATAAGTGGACTGGCTTGCCATCAACAGTTCCCCAGTCCTGGCTAGTGATGGAGCCCGGGGCGGGGCCGCCCGTACATCCCGGCACTGCGAATGCAAACATGCAGGCTGCCAGCGTGAGCGAGGCGGCCATTGGCGCGATTGGTGCAAAGGTGGTGAGTGGGTGGTTCATGGTGTTGGTCACGCAATCTTTCGTTCAGAACGGCGAACCGAGTATCGCCTTATGAGTTCGTCAGTAGTCACGCCAATCAGGAGTACTGCACCGATCACAGCAAATTCAAGCTGGGAACTTAAGCCGAGCAAGATGATGGCCGTGCGCAACACTTGGAGTGTTGCTGCTCCAACAACAATGCCAAACACACTTGCCTCGCCGCCGCGCAAACTACATCCGCCCAGAACAGCGGCGGCAATGGCATACAACTCATAGAAGTTTCCAAAGTCTGAAGGCTGCGCACTTCCGATGTCAAAGATAAACAACATGCCGCCAACGCCAGCCAGCAAGCTGCACGCCACGTATGCCATAGTGATGAGCCACGCGGTGGGAACGCCTGAATAACGCGCGGCACTTTCGTTGCGACCTGTAGCCAGCAGCCAACGCCCCCACACCGTGCGGTGAAGAAATACCGCGATAGCCACGCCGAGAACAATGAGCGGTATCACCGTGGCGGGCAGTTGGTAGGTGTCTAATCCCGGGATGGGAAATTTGGCAAGTGCAATCGATCGAACGCCTGAAAATTCGCCCTGAAATCCTTGGGATTGGTCGCTGGTCATCCATCGCGCCACGCCGCGATAGAGGAGCAAACCACACAGTGTCACCAGGAAGGGCTGCAGGCGTAGGCGTGTGATCAGTACGCCGTGAAAGAGACCAATCAAGGCGCTTCCAATCAGTACTACGGGAATCACTGCCCACGGTGACCATCCGTGCTCGACCAACAGCCACGGCGTCGTGATTCCAGCAAGACACACGACGGATCCAATTGAGAGATCGATTCCGCCGGTGATGATCACTAGCCCAGCACCCAGTGAGATGATCGCAAACAATGAAGTGCGCTGCGTGAGATTCATC
>DBCE01000043.1 GCA_002292895.1 Phycisphaerales bacterium UBA966 | reverse complement strand
CGATCAAGAGAGTGACTTCTTATCGCTTCTCAAATTGTGGCGGCGTTGGCGAACAGAAAGCGCGGCGCTGGGAAGTTCTGCGCTGCGACGTTGGTGCCGCGAACACTTCATTTCTCACCAACGCATGCGGGAGTGGGCGGAACTCCACGAGCAATTGCGTTCCATGGTCTCTGAACGCCTTGGTATGCGCGCCGCCCCACTTGCGGACCAGTGTGATGCCAACCGGATTCACCGCGCCATGCTTGCTGGGTTTGTCTCGCAACTTGGATTCCGAGGTGAAGACGGCGAGTATCGCACCGCTACCGGCGGGCGCTTTGCCATATTCCCGGGTTCAACCTTAGCGCGGCGCACACCCAACTGGGTGGTGGCCGCCGAAATCGTAGAAACGTCACGCCGATTTGGACGAACGCTGGCGCGTGTCCAAGGTGATTGGGTCGAACGCATTGCGCCGCACTTGGTGGAGCGCATCCGATCAGAGCCGCACTGGGTGCGCGCCACCGGTCAGGTTGCTGCCTGGGAGCGCGTGCAGTTTGGCGAACTCACCATCGTTCCGCGCCGACGCGTTCCGTGGGGCCCGGTGCAACCAGAAGATGCCCGAAACATATTCATTCAGTGCGCCTTAGTAGATGGCGATTGCGAGCTGGATGCTCCATTCATCAAGCACAATCATGCACTGCGATTGCGTATTGAGGCCATGGAAGCCAAGCGACGTGAGCGCGGGCTGCTGGTTGATAGCGAAGCTCGATTTGCATTCTTTGATGCGCGCGTCCCCGCCGACGTGCACAGCATTCCATCATTTGAACGATGGCGCCGCCGCGTGGAATCGCGTGACAGCCGAACGCTCTTTATGCGAGAGTCAGACCTACTCGCCAGTACTCCGGATGCTGACATGGCCCTGCGATTTCCTGATGCCATTGAAATTGGTGGCGGAGCATCAGCGGAGTTGCGCTATGAGTTGTCGCCCGGCACCGCCCTTGATGGAATTCATGCCCGCATCGCGCTTGGCGACCTTGGCTCAACCACCACCGACCGGCTGGAATGGCTAGTACCTGGTTTGCTTGCAGAAAAGATCGAAGCGCTCATCCGTACGCTGCCCAAGCGCTTGCGGGTCCGCCTCTTCCCATTGCGGGAAGTTGCTGAGGCGGCTGCAGAATCCATCCCATTTGCTGAAGGTTCAATACTTGAGTCCGTTGCAACGCACCTTGCCAAAGTGGCTGGTATGTCGCTCAAGGCTGGCGACTTTGACCGCTCGCAACTGCCGCCACATCTGCGCCTGCATATTGAAGTGGTATCGGATGCGGGGGACGTCCTGGCTGCTGGTGATGACATCGCCGCGCTGCGAAGATCGTTGGCTCCCAAGGCTGCAGCGCATCGAGAAGGTCTCTTAGAGCGAGCGTTTCATCGTCATTGGAATCGCACTGGATTGCGCACCTTTGACCTGGACGAACTGCCGGAGCGCATCGAAGCCACCGTTGACGGGCTGCGGGTCATTGCGTGGCCGATGTTGGTGGATGGCGGTGATTCCGTCTCGCTTGGACTCGCCGCCGATTCAGAAACAGCGGAACGCGCCACACGCCTTGCGATGCGCACACTTCATTCCATTGCTGCTCGGGACGCCATTCGGCATCACCTGGAATACGCATCTGGATTTCAAGAATTGCTGATGACGTGGATTGCATCAACGCAGCTTGGCCGAGAAGCGCTCATGTCCGCGCTTGTTTCTGCGGTAGCGGGGCGCGCATTTGTGGATGATCGCCCCATCGTGCGCACGCCAGCTGAGTTTGAAGCACGGGTCGATCAGGGTGCTACCGTCCTCAGTACTGCCGTACAGGATGTGGTTCGTGCTGCACTGGCGTTGCACACGCGGTCGGTGGAGGTTCTTGAAGCCATCGATGGCCCAGCGCCAATGTCATGGCGTGCGGCCGTGGATGACATCGCTCGGCAGCGGAAGCGGCTGGCTGCACCCGACGCACTGGCGCGCATTCCGTGGCAAGATGTTCAGCACTTGATTCGCTACGTGGCAGCGCTCGGTTTGCGCGCACGCAAGTTGCGCACGTCTGGTCCGGAGCGTGACGCCGTCTCCATGACCGAAGTGGCGCGCTGGGAGGATGAAATGTCCCGCGCTGAGGCGGCGTTGGCGGCCGAGGGGCGGGGCATTGCGGCCATCGCGCCGTTCCGGATGCTCCTGGAGGAGTACCGGGTCAGCCTGTTTGCCCAAGAGCTACGAACATCCATCCCAATCAGCGCCGAACGCCTCGAGCGGGCGTGGCGCGACCGTGGTCAGTTTGTCCAGCAACCGAGCAGCAATCCAAGGTCCGCGCCGTCGATCACGCCGTCGTGATTCAGGTCATACGGTGAGCCATTGGCGATGCCCCATGCGCCCAGCAGGAGGCCAAGGTCGGCACCGTTCACGATGCCGTCACCGTTCAGGTCGCCGCACACGGAAGGAATGCCCAAGGATCCGTCAACGTTCAGCCGCGCGCCGAGAATATCCGTGTCGCCAACAGCGCCAGACTCCCAGATCGCGTGCACTCCGGCGGGCGTGCCAGAGGCGGCCATGAACACCATGCGACCAACGAAGCCAACGCCCGTCAGAGCCACGGGGCTTGCCCATCGCGGAGTTCCAAGCGAGTCGTAGGAATAGGCGCGAGCCGTTTGTGATCCGTATGCCGGAGACCGCACCGACGAGAATGTTGGAAACTCACCAAGCATGGCAACCCGGGCCTGGGTTTCTTCATAGGTGGTGGCGGTTGGTGAGAAGGTCACGCCAGTATCTCCCCAGAGTCGCGTTCCGTCTTCGGCAAAACTCTGTCCGCCCGAGCCGTAAATACTGGAGTTCGGTACGTGCTCGTTCCACGATACATACACGCGTCGCAGTGTCGGGTCATATGCCGCGGTGGGTGCCACGCGCTCCAGTGTGGTGGTTGCAGTCACACCGGCGCCGTTGGTTCCAAAGCGAAGCGCGCCAGTTGGCGTGACCCACTGTGCATAGCTTTGCAGCGGTCCGGTGGCATACCACGAGAAGATTGCTCCACCTTCACCATCAGAGATAAACGATGGGAAGTTGCCAAATTGCAGTGATCCAGTCGTAAACACCCGAACATTGGTTGCCGCCCATTGCGCCACGCCAGTGGAGGAGAACTTCTGTGCTTGAATGGTCTTTGCGCCAGTGAAGGTTGTGTAGCGAACGACTGAAGCAATGACGGTGCCACCATCGCCTGGTTGCAAGTCAGACAGAAAGGTTGTTGCCGTGCCATCGGAAATGGTGGCGGCGGTCGCCCATGCAGCCGTACCCTCCGGCGTCAGACGCATGACTTTGGCTCTGCTGCTTTCAGTCCAACCAGCGACCGCGGCGCCGTCACCAGCGCGTCCGGCTTTGGGGGCATTCACAGCACTGCTTGCTGAAAGAGTGACGCCGTTCGCGCCCCACAGCAATACGCCTGACGGAGACACCGCCTGCGCAATGATCTTGAGCCCGCCGATGTCGCTTCGTGTCACAATGACTGCGTTGCCAGCAGCATCCGAAGTCAATCCGTAATCCTCCGTGCTACTGAAATTCGTGTCGAGCACGCGGACGCCCTTGTTCGGCCACAGGCCGATTCCGTTGGCGTCATACCGTTGCACCCAGGGGTCATAGCCCCCGGTGCTGTTGTCGTACCAGCTCATGTAGAAGCCGCCGGTGGGGATATTCACCACCTTGGACTGCACTTGGTCATTGGTTCCCGCGGCAAGCACGTCTGGCGCATTGGGATCCGACGTGAACTGCGCCACGGCGTTTGCACACGCCATGCACATCGCAACGGTGGCGGCCACGGCTCCGGTCTTGGCATTGAAGGGCTGCATGGACACAGTGTGCCACACGCGGTCGCCGCCCAACCGCTGAATTTGTAAATAATTATCGCCGCACAAAGAAAAGGGACATATCCACCACATTTACGCCCGATACTCCTTGCGCTCGGTGGCAAAACGCGGCAATCTAGCAACTGCCTGAAAGGGCAGCAGCGAGTCCGAGGAGCGGGGCTCCCACGTGGGGTGGGGCCCGGCACCCGGGCTCGCAGCATTTTTCTTTCCGTGCGTCGGGCTTACCCGTGCAGTTTGCGGTCTTCTCGTTCCTCTTCGCGCACCGCGCGTGTGACACCACGGCGGGTTCGCCAGATGTCCCAGATCAATCCGACGGAGAGGAAACCAGCCAGGAGGAATCCAACAAGTCCAATGGTTCCCACCATGCTTGCAGTGTCGCCATGGGCGGCATGCAGCAGGACGGCGCTGGCAACAAGCAACGCACTGATGAGGAGCGCATACGCAACCGTGGTTGCCATGTGCTCCACGGTCATCCGGAATCGCTCAATACCTTCGAAGTGGAAATTGATCTTCGCTTCGCCAAGCCGAATCTTTCGCAGAATGCCAGTGATCTGCTTGGGCAGCGAATCGATGAGCTCCGCATAGGAGAACAGCGTGTTGGTAAATCGTTTGGTAAGCGCCTTCGGCGAGTAGCGGTCGTTCACCAACTTATAGATGAACGGCTTTGCTGCATCGATGATTTCGTAGTCTGGCTCAATGTCGCGCGCGACACCTTCAATGGTGCCCATCGCCTTGATGAGAAGCACCATGTCTGCTGGGCAGCGAACCTTGTAATCACGCAGGATTTGATAGAACTTATCAAGCACTGCCGCGATATCGATCTCTGCGATCGGCTTGCCGACAAATTGATCGACCACCTCTTGCACATCGTCAAGAAGGGCGCGCTCGTCAATGGAATCCGGCTCGACATTGCCCATGCGCATGGCGGCGCGCATGACCATGCGTGCGTCGCCAGTGGCTACGCCGAAGACCAGTTCTGCAATTCGTTGACGCGCATCAGCACCAATGCGGCCAACCATGCCGCAGTCGATGAATGTCACACGACCATCGTCATGGATGAAGAT
>DBCE01000238.1:610-2871 GCA_002292895.1 Phycisphaerales bacterium UBA966 | reverse complement strand
CCGATGCGCATGACGTTGCGCGATAAAAGTAGAACCGCGGGTCCGGCACATATGCCGGACCCGCGGGTATTTCATGCGTCAGCCATCATCTGCAGTGACGACGGCGCCAGAAGTCACCCAGCATTAACCAGGGCACGCGCCCCAGTCGCCAAGCATCTTCCCAAGGTCTGATCCGGTGACGGCGCCGTCACCGTCAAAGTCTGCGGGGCACGATGGGCCGCAAGGTCCCCAACCGCCCAGCAGTCCGCCGAGGTCTGAGCCGCCGACGAAGTGATCGCCGTCAAGGTCGGACGGGCACGGATTCGGAGGGGTGCCGCCACCAATGATGAAGAACTGATCTCCAGGGATCACCGACATGTCAATGAGACGCGGTTCAGCCATGTTTCCGTACCCAGCAGGTAGCGGAGCGATGAACTGGTTGGATGCGTAATCATGCCCGCCACCGTTGATGAATGCGCAGACCTTGATTGGACTGACGCCGTCCCAACCGAGCACGGAGACAGGGATGCGGAGTTCGATACCGGTATTGACACCCGCACCGGTTGAGGTGCCAGCTGGATCGCCATCCACTCCAAGGATGTTGCTGTTGTCGATGGCCGCTTGCATGCCATAGGTCACGTCATCAATGCGAATGACACCAGTAGTTGGATCCGTCACGCTTTGACCGATGTATGAACCGATGCCACCGCCCTCGGTCAGTACCTGCGCAAAATTTGCGTAGAGGGTGTATGGATCGTTTCCACCGGTGCAAGTGAAGTAGAAGTCTGCGTCAAATCCGGCGTCAAACTTCAGACCGGGCTGCGCGTTGACAGCGTCTGCACCCATGCGATTGAGGCCGTTGAAGTCAACGTCGACGTTGTCGCTGCGCAACTGATTCTGACCAGCACCCGCCTTGCAGTCAATGAAGAGTTCAAACTTATTGAAGTTGCTCTGCATGTTGCCGGCGAACGTCAGATACAGGTAGCCAGCGGTCGCGTCGAGGCTGGCAAAGGCGCCATCAAGTTCGCTGCCGTTGCAAGTGCCCTTCAGGCCGTCGGTGCTGTTACCGAAACCGGTTCCCACAGACTGCACGACCGCGGCTGGTCCGTAGGCCGCCTCGGCAGTGCCGTCGATGGCGATCTGAGCGAACGTGGATGCGCTGAGTACCAACGCCGTCGATGCAGCAAAGTAGTAGTTCTTCATGTGTGGAGTTGCTCCTGCCTAAGTGCACGCATCCCGGAATCGGGTGCTGAGAATGGAATCTGCTCGGGCAACTCGCCCGTGCGTCACTGAATGTAGGGGCAAGACGCACTTTGTCCAACCTTAGTTCGCGAACGATGGGAATTCTGACGGGCGAATGCCATATTTCCTGCCGCCCGCGCGGTTGTGGGCGCCAACTTCCCCCTATTCAACGAAGCCTAACGCCGATAACTGCAGCCGCCCCATCTCCCACCTATCCTGACACGATGCCGCGTTACCGACTGGTCGTCGCCTACGACGGCACCAATTTCCACGGTTGGCAGCGCCAAGATCCTCCTGGCGCACCGTCACTGCGCACGGTGCAGGGCGTGCTGGAGGCTGCGGTTGCCACCGCCGTGAAGCGCCGAGTCATTGTGATGGGCGCGAGCCGCACCGATGCGGGCGTGCACGGATTTGGACAAGTAGCAGCCTTCACCGCCGAGACGCGTATTCCGGTGGAGCGTATGGCGCTGGCGATCAATGCGCGGCTGCCGCACGATGTCCGCGTTCGTTCCGCCGAAGTGGCTCCCAACACCTTCGATCCGATTTCTGATTGTGTGAGCAAGTGCTATCGCTACTCCATTGCACATGGCGATCTTGGTACTGACGGGAATCTGCTCTTTGAGAAACGGTACGTGTGGAGCACCAGGCATCCACTTGATCACACGCGCATGGCGGCCGCGGCGGGAATACTGGTGGGCACACATGACTTTGCAGCGTTTGCGCAGGCGAGCCATGGCCGCGAGACGACCGTGCGATCCATCTATGGATGCACGGTGATCTCACCGCAGCCCGGGCGTATCACCATTGAAGTTGCCGGCAACGGATTTCTCTACAACATGGTGCGCATCATTGCCGGCACGCTTGTAGAAGTTGGTCGTGGGAAAATTGATGTGGCGCATGTGCGCGAAGCACTGGCAACGTGCGATCGCTCGGCTACTGGCCCAACCATGCCGCCCCATGGACTGCGACTTGAATGGGTTCGATACGGTGCTCTGCAAACCAATGAGGCCGATGCATGAGGCGGGTGGTTCGCGCTGCCT
>DBCE01000238.1:0-512 GCA_002292895.1 Phycisphaerales bacterium UBA966 | reverse complement strand
ATTCGCTGCTGCACTGGAATTGCCGCGCTCCCTGACCGATGCCAACGCCGCACTTGATGCGGCGCGCACCTTGCGGACAGAGATGGACGGACTGGTGACGCAAACCGCAGGGCTCACGCGTGATGCACGAGTGAACTTTCGACGCGTGGCCTTCGATCTGCTGTTTCACGGCGCGGCCGCTCCATTTGATTCGCAAGCGATGGTGATCGCCGGACTGCGAATGGCAGCCGTGCGTACGGAACTTGATCAGACGCTCAGCAATCCACTGGCGAAGGACAGTGATCGCAAGGCGTTGGATGAAGCATTGCTGCGCTTTGTGCAAGCGAGTGCCAATGGGCTTGAGCCGCTGCCGACGCCCGATCATCCAGAGGTGACCCTTGCGCCAATGCTTTTACCATTGGAGCAGGCGGTCGCGCTGTTGGAATCTCGCATCCCGGCAGCATCTCCAACGGCTTGGCCGTCACGCGTTGATTTGCAGCTCACCACCCTAGTCACTACACGCGACCCGGACG
>DBCE01000215.1 GCA_002292895.1 Phycisphaerales bacterium UBA966 | reverse complement strand
AGGCCTTCGAGCGCAGGAACGACGGTGACTTGACCATCAACCACAGCCTCACATGGTTGGATGTACTCATTGATGAGACCATCGGTGGACCAGGTGAGGTTGTACTTCAGTGCGTTGGACGGGAACTCTGGAAGCGCGCCGACGCGCATCTTCACTTCGTGCATGGCACCCATGCCGTGAATGACATGATTGGCGGCAATCGTGATGAAGCCGGGCGCAAGTCCACATTGTGGAATAAACGCAGTCTTTGCGCCCTTGGCTAGTTCCATGACTTTCTTCGTCACGGCAACGTCTTCGGTCAGGTCAAGGTAGTGAACGCCAGCAGCCTTGGCGTGCTCGGCGATCATTGGGTTGCAGAAGAACGGTGCACAACTCACCACGGCCCACTGTCCGGCGAGCGCCTTATCAACGGCGGCGGTGTCATCGAAGCGACCGTGCATGCCTTGAGCGCCCGGTGCTAACGCCAGCGTTTCTGCGATGGACTTCTCATGCGAGTCCATCACTCGGACTTGGTAGTCGCCAGAGCCCTGCAGGAGACTTGCAACCATGCGACCAATTTTTCCAGCGCCGAGTACGAGGACATTCTTCATAGGGGGACCGTATATCTATCGAGTGACAAGTGAGAGTGTGAACGAACAGTGAAGGATCATGATCACGCCAGCGATTATGCCGGCGAAGCAGCGATGGTTTCGCCCACCTCATGCATCAATTCACCCATGGTTTCTGGACCAAAGGAGAACTTCAGGCCCGCAGCCTTGAACAAGGTTGGGAGTGGTTGACTGGAGCCCAGTGCCAAACCCTTCTTGTAGTTGCCGAGCGCATCGCTTGGGTTCCGCTTTGCCTGCATCCACATCTGCAGCGCGCCGAGTTGCGCGATGCCGTACTCGATGTAGTAAAAGGGAAGGCCGAAGATATGCAGTTGGCGGTGCCACATGGTCCGCAGCGAGTCCTCATGACCCGTCCAGTCGATGGCGGATCCAAAGCGGTTATTGAGGTGCAACCAGTACTGCTCACGATCGTTGCGCGTGTGCGTGGGGTTCAGATAGACCCAGTGCTGGAACGCGTCGATGGTTGCGATCCATGGGAGCATGGTGCTGAGCGACTCAAGGTGATCGCGTCGGGCGCGCGATGCGTCGTCTGCGGAGTAGAACTCTTCAAGGTAGGGGAAGGTGAGCAGTTCCATGCTCATGCTGGCAACTTCCGCAAACTCCATCGGGCTGCTTCGGTAGGCAACTAATGGATCGTGCGCAGCAAGCAGGCTATGGAATGCGTGGCCGGCTTCGTGCACCATGGTGATGACGTCGCGGTGCAGTCCGGCAGCGTTCATGAAGATGAATGGTGATCGGGTGCGCTGCCGCTGGTATTGGTAACCGCCCGGCGCTTTGCCCTTGCGGCTTTCAAGATCCAGGCAATCTCCGCGGCGCATGCTGTCAAACATAGTCCCAAGTTCAGGATCCATGCGGTGGAAGATGGCGCTGGAACGATCGACAAGTTCTTCTGCACCTTCGAACGGCTTGAGCGGCGCGCGGCCGCGCAGATCAACCTTGATGTCCCACGGCTTCAGCGCAGGAATTCCAAGGACCTTTGCACGGTCAGCGTTGAGTTTGCGAAGCAGTGGAACGCAAACTTTCTCTGCACCTTCATGGAAGGTTTCGCAGTCGGCGGGTGTGTAATCAAAGCGTTGCAGGCGAGCGTGTTGGAAGTCTCGGAAGTTGGAGTAACCACCGTTCAGCGCCATCTGATGGCGGTGTGCCAGCATGTGGTCAAAGATGTCATTGATGCGATCGACATCGTTGAGGCGGCGGGTGGAGACGGCCTCCCAGCTTGCCTGTCGGCGTGGGCGGTCGGTCTCTTCGAGGTAGCGCGCCATTTGCGGAAGCGTGCGCTCTGCGCCGTCAAAGGTGACGGTCATGGCGCCGTTGATCTCGCTGTACTGCTGGTCAAGCTTGGTGACTTCAGTCTCAATGGGAATGTTCACTTCGCAGAACATCTCAACTGAGCGACGCAGGCTGCGGAGTAGAACGCTGTAGCGCTCTTGGTCCAACTGTTGGGCGAACGGGCATTCCGCGATCTTGCGGTCCAGGGCGAAGCCGACCTTCTTGAGTTCCGGCTCGACGTTCTCAACGAAATCCAGATAGCGCTTGCGCGCGAGTTCATCGTCGGTGTGACGCGTCATCTGGATGTAGAGATTGGCGGCAGATTCTTCCGCGGCGGCATCCAGTTCGCTGCGGTCCAGGAGCAGGCGCTCAAGTGCGGCGCAATCATGAATGGTGCGACCCACCAGCTGTGAGTACAAGGGTTCAAGCGCAGACCATTTGCTGCCATCGATGATGGCGGGAACAAACGTGGAGGCGGGGGGATGGCCGGGGCTTGCGGGGCTGGTGGTCATGTTTGGAATTCCGTTTGTGAGTGAAGAGTCATGGTAGCCCTCCCCGGCGCCATGAAACTTATTGGTCGTGGTATTTCTGACGCGGCGCTCGGCGGACTTCAGTGTCCGCGGACAGTGACCGCAACGGCGGGTAAGCCAGCGCGTGAGTGCACGAGTTCGGCGATGAGATCGGCTTCCAGTCGACCAGCACACAGAACGAACAGCGTGCTGCCGCTACCGCTGACATGGACAGTGCGGGCAGCGGCTTCTTGTACTTCTGCGATCTCGTCTTCGAGGGCGGGTGCAGCGGCAATGGCGGCTGCTGCGAGGTCATTGAATGGCGCGTCATGCGTCAGTGAATCCATGGCAGCGAGCGCACGAACGCGGTGTGTTTGCAGCGCGGCATCTGGGCGAAGCGTGTCAAACTTTCCGTACACGGGGCCAGTGGGGCAGGCGATGGCGGGGAATACCAGTACGGCGTGGACGTCGGGAAGTTGTTCGTGGTGTTCCAGTCGTTCGCCGAGACCTTCCACGATGGCGCTACCACCGCGCACCAAAAACGGCACATCACTACCAAGGCCGCGAGCGATCTCAGCGAGTGTTGCAGCGTCGAGGCCAAGTTCGAAGAGTTCATTCACGCCGCGCAGCATGGCGGCAGCATTGCTTGAGCCACCACCGAGACCGCCGCCGACGGGAATTCGCTTTTCAAGTTTCATCCGTAGCGGTAGTTTTCGGCCGACGTGGCGTTCGAGTTCCAAATGCGCGCGCACGGCGAGGTCGGTCTGGATGGGCCAATCAATGAGCGACGTTCGGGGCGCATCAGGGGCCCAGATGATTGCGTAGAGCGAGTCACGGCCTTCATCAAGACGCCGCAGATGCAGATCATCTGCAAAGTCGGTGGTGACCATCCAACTGGCAATGGGATGCATGCGATCGGCACCGGGCGCACCGACGGAGAGCGCCAAGTTGAGCTTGGCAGGGGCACGCACAATGATTTCGCGAGGCTCAGACATGGGACGAAAGCGTAGCGCGGAATTGGTGCGGTTCATGCTTGTCC
>DBCE01000110.1:939-6143 GCA_002292895.1 Phycisphaerales bacterium UBA966 | reverse complement strand
CGCAGAGGCGATTCGGAACGCTGGCCGATTCATGACGGAGGGCAACGCGGACTGCGTCAAGTTGGAACTGGACCGATCGTTCGCGCCGCTGGTTGAGAAGTTGGCACGCGCCGGTATCCCGGTGGTAGCGCACATCGGTAGCCGTCCGCAGCAAGCGAAGATGAAGGGCGGATACACGAGCGCGGGTCGGAGTGCTGAGAGCGCATTGCGCATCTTGCATGACGCTGCGGCCCTTGAAGCGGCGGGCGCATCCATGTTGCTCATTGAGGCGTGCCCTGCAGAAGTTGCGGAGTTGGTGGTGGAACGGGCGACGGTTCCGGTGATTGGCTGCGGTGCTGGCACAGCGTGTCATGGCCAGGTGGTAGTCCTCAACGATCTTCTTGGATTGACGCATTGGCAGCCGGCCTTTGCGCGTCCATTGGCTGCAGTGGGCGTCGAAATTGAACGAGCCGCGCGGGTCTGGCGCGACCGCGTTCGTGATGGCGACCTTGGTGAGCATCCGTACACGATCGCGCCCGATGAATTGGCGCGGTTGCAACAGATGGCTGGCCATACATCATGAGTGAATCGCGCCTGCTTCGCGCGCTTCCCGCGGCGCTGTTGTTGGCAGCCGCGGCGGTGAGTCTTTGGACTGTCCCTGCGTTGATTCGGCTTGCGCAGGTGGAGCGCACCGCGCGCTCCATGGATGCTGCGGCGGATCGACTGGCGAGTACCAATGCCTTGGAAGCGATGAGTGCATCGATGCGCGATATCGCTGCTGCGGTTGAACCGGCGGTAGTGCATGTCAGTGTTGCGGGTGAAGCAAAGGGGCGGCTTGGGGCGCGTTCGTTTACGCAATCTGGTTCTGGTTGGATCTGGGACGCAAGCGGCAACATCGTGACCAATGCGCATGTGGTTGATGGAGCAACCGCGCTTGAGGTGCAGCTGCATGATGGTTCGCTTCATCCGGCAACGCTGGTTGGTCTTGATCCGCGCACGGATATTGCGGTACTGCATATTCAAGCCGATGGATTGCTGCCGGCAACGCGCACTGCCACGCTTCCTGCGCAGGGTGATTTAGTGTTTGCGTTTGGCTCGCCGTTTGAGTTTCGATTCAGTATGTCCAGCGGAATCGTCTCTGGAGTGGGGCGCAGTGCCGGGCTTGCCGAGGTGGAGTACGAGAGCTTCATTCAAGTAGATGCAGCGGTTAATCCGGGTAACTCTGGCGGACCATTGACGGATGTGCGTGGTCGCGTGATCGGCATCAACACCGCTATTGCCACGGGCCGCGGTAGTACTGTTGGCAGTGGGCAGTTTGCAGGTATTGGATTGGCCATTCCCATGTCGATTGCTGAGAACGTGGTGACACAATTGATTGCAAGCGGAAGTGTGACGCGCGGATTTATGGGAGTAAGTGTGGTGGATGCGGAACGCGTGAAGACCATGTCTTCGCGGAACCCCATCTTTCGCGCGGTTGCTGAAGGATTTCAGGGCGAAGGCGCGGTGATTACTTCAATCACTCCTGGTAGCCCCGCCGCGAATGCAGGGCTTCGGCTTGGCGACGTGATCACGGCGCTTGGTGATCGACGCATTGATTCACGTGATGAGGTGCTCAGCGAAGTGGGAACGAAACCCCCCGGCACGGAATTGCCAGTGGCGGTGTGGCGCGCGAAATCGAATGGCGCAACGGGCGAACGCATGGAGTTGCGCGTCACGCTTGCCACGATGGATCCGAGCGTCAACGCTGGATTCTTTCTTGAAACATTTCAGCGTGCCGGGCTTTCTGAATTGACGAATAGTTCGCGCGGTGGGCGACCAGGCGTGCAAGTTGGCGCCTCGCAAGGGCCGATCGCTGCAGATGTCCCAGCGGGCTCCCTGATCGTTGCGCTTGAGGGGCAGCGAGTGGCGTCTGTTGATGATCTATGGGTGCGCCTCGCCCGGAGTACGGTGGCGCGCACCCGGCTTGCCACGCTGCCTGCGGCCAACATGACGGTTCTGCGCCCGGACGGGACGGAGCGGGATGTTGAGGTTCCGCTGCGCTGACGGCGCCTCCGGTGCCGGATAGCATCCCTGCTCCCAATGGTCGCGCCTGCACAGGAATCCCCGAAGCATTCTGGTGAACAACCAGTGATCCTTGATGTGCGCGATTTGCACATGCATTTCCCGATTCGCAAGGGTGTATTGCAGCGGGTGATTGGCCAACACAAGGCAGTTGACGGCGTGTCTTTCAAGATTCGTCGCGGCGAGACGCTGGGGTTGGTGGGGGAGTCTGGATGCGGCAAGACCACGGTGGGTCGTACGGTGCTGGCACTTCAACAAGCCACCTCCGGACAAGTGCTCTTTGAGGGCAAGGATGTATTCCGGCAGAACGCCGCCGACATGCGCCGCATTCGTCGTGACATGCAGATCATCTTCCAGGATCCGGGCGGAAGCCTCAACCCACGCATGCGTGTGGGGCGCATTGTGGGCGAACCGCTGGAAGTGCATGGCATTGCTACCGGTGACGCGTTGCGTGAGCGCGTTGAGGATTTGTTGGAGCAATGCGGTCTGTGGCGCGCCGCGGCGGATCGGTACCCGCACGAATTTTCTGGCGGTCAGAAGCAGCGCATTGGAATTGCACGCGCGCTTGGATTGCAACCCAAGTTGATTGTGTGCGACGAGCCAACCAGCGCGCTTGATGTGAGCGTGCAGAGTGAAATTTTGAATTTGTTAGGTGATTTGCAGGAGCAACTTGGTTTGAGCTACCTGTTCATTAGCCATGACATGGCGGTCATTCACCATGTGTGTGATCGCATTGCAGTGATGAAAGACGGCAAGATTGTGGAGGAAGGTTCGCGCGAAGATGTGATTGGGAATCCCCAGCATCCGTATACGAAGCGACTCCTGCTTGCTGTGCCAGAGTGCGACCCGCGTGTTGATGCAGTGAAACGCGCCGAGAGACAGCGCATGTTGGCTGAGGAGATTGAGCGATGAATGAGTATCCGCCGCAGATGACGCCCGAGCAGGCCGCTCGCAATCGCCGCGTGATTGTTTGGGTGGCAGTGATCTTTGTATTGGTGTGCATTTCGGTATCGGTGTGGGGATTCACGGTGACCCGTGCTTCGCGCGATCGTGCCAAGCAGACGGACGCGGCGCTTCGATCCGTGGCGTGGAGCATTCTGTGCTACGCCAGTTCCAACAACGGCGCGTTCCCGACATCAGATAAGGCGATTGAAGTGTCCACTGCTGGCGTAGCGCCTCCCACTGGTAAGCCCTGGCCTTCGTCGTATGAATCTGCCATGGGCGGACTACCACCGATTGCGCTGGGTACCGCGCAGGCGATGATCGGCATTAGTTGGGGAGCGACTGCCGATGTTGTTCCCAACCTGAATACCAAGGGTCTTCCGAGTACCTTTGGAACGGTAGACACAGTGAATGGATGGATGGCGGAGTACGCCAAAGACAAGATTCGTGAGCGTGCGCCGGGTGGCGCAAGTGCTCCGGAAAGTAACAGCGCCCCTCGCGGCGAGAAGTGAGAAGTGAAGTGAGCACCGCATCCAAGCATTCAACCGCAACCTCACCGGCCATCAAGATTGTTCCGCCTGAAGCTCCGCTTCGCGATGTCATGGACGGAGCCTCGCGCTGGGAGATTCCGTGCTTGGATCATGGGTTTGTTGCATTGGTGGACTGCATGCCGCGGCTGGTGCCGGAGGGCAAGACGGCAGACTTCGCCATTGTGCAGAGCGCGCGCGTGAGTTACGGCCAAGGCACTAAGCATGTCAATGAGGATCGCGGTCTCGTTCGATACCTGATGCGGCATCGGCATTCCACGCCATTTGAAATGGTGGAATTCAAGTTCCACATTGCTATGCCGATCTTTGTTGCGCGGCAGTGGATTCGTCACCGAACCGCGAATGTAAATGAGTATTCAGCGCGCTACTCGATCGTGCCGGATCGCTTCTATCGTCCGGACATTGACGCGGTGCGTAAGCAGTCCAAGTCCAACCGACAGGGCGGCGACGAGCCGATCGATGTTGGCACGGCTGAGGAGTTCATGCAGCTGTTGGAGAAGGCTGAACTTCTCTATCAGGATTACATTGGCTTGACGGAGAAGGGCGTGGCGCGCGAATTGGCGCGTGCGGCTCTTCCAGTGAGCGTTTACACCGAGTGGTATTGGAAGTGCGATCTGCACAACATCTTCCACTTCCTTTCGTTGCGTCTTGATCCGCATGCGCAGCTGGAGATCCAGGTCTTTGCGCAGGCGATGTATGACCTGCTCAAGCCGATCGTTCCGGTGAGTGCGGAGGCCTTTGAGGACTATCGATTGGAGTCCATGCACCTCACGCGCCTGGAGATCGAAGCGATGCGAACCGGTCAGCCGCTCGCCACGGACAACAAGCGTGAGACCGCCGAGTGGGAAGCCAAGCGGGAGCGTCTTGGGCTTGGATGACGGGCGTGGTGGGCGCGCCAGCGGCGCCACTGACCCGCAGAAAGCAACCTGAATCTGACCGTTATTGGTCATGAAATACCTGCGCGCCGGGTTGCAACTCGATCGTTTATGAGCGGTATCTGCCCGTAGATGAAGCTTCGCTCGATGTACCCGGTACTGGCGCTCGCCCTCATGCTGCTTGGATGCGGCATGGGTGGTTGCTCGCAGCAGATTGGCGTCGAAGGTCGGAGCGACCGCCTGTATGCCGAAGCAAAGGGCGCGCTACTGAGTGAGGGATTCCGATCGGTGGGTCGATCGGGTGCGGTGGCTGGTGCGCAGGGCAGTGATCCGCGCTTGGGCCGCTTGCAGTTCCTTTACTACGGCGACACCCTCGCCCCGACGATTGTTGAAGTACAGATTCAGCCGAGTGTTTCTGGTCCGGATGCCGAGCAAGCCACGGTGGCGGTGGCGCCGACGACAGGCGCAGGCGCGACCGGGACGAATGGCAAAGCAGTCGGACAAGGCGGCAGCGCGGCCGCCGCGCAACCACCCGTCTTGATGGGTGCGCACCTCGTGATTGTCAAAGCGTGGTCGAGCATCACCTTTGCGCCGGACCCATTCATTACTGACTTGGCGATGGGAGTACTGCGACGCGCGTACTCGTTGTCTGGCAACGCGCCCTGATGTGAACTCAGCGTTTCGCGCTGTCCGGTGGCTTGGAGATCAAACCAATCAGTGGCGATTCAGGGGTGGGTTGGATTTGCACCAAGACGATGGGTGTTGGATCGAAGTAGCGAAACCATCCGCCCGGGAATGG
>DBCE01000110.1:0-871 GCA_002292895.1 Phycisphaerales bacterium UBA966 | reverse complement strand
ACGTGACGCACATAGCGCTGGTTGATCCAGAGATCGAAGTTTCGATACGAAGTGGCGGTGGGATTGACCACCTTGATGGTGCCCTCGGTGACCGTAGGGATCACCTGAATATCCACCATGGAGGCCTGCTTCAACTGCTTGGGAAATGGCCGAGTCGCTTTGTCCGGGTCATAGGGATAGCGCTGACATCCGACGGGTGCCACAGCCGCAACGAGCGCACAGGCGATGAGGGTCATGCGTTGGCGGTGCATCGGCTGCGTAGTATCCACAAAATCGGCGCTGGGCGTGCCGTGTCGACCCGCATCGGGTGCGACATCCGCGCCGCGCTGGGCATCATGGGCGTTGAACTCAACCCTTCCCGCATCCCGCCTCGCGAGCTTTCGCGTGCCGTTGAAGAAACGGCGCGGCTATTGCGTATTGACCCGCGGATTCCCGCGGCAGTCCCGGGGTTTGACGCGCCGTTCTTCCAGGCGGGCCTTGCGGGTTACTCTGACGGCGCCATGCGACTGGTGGCCCGCATGCACGGTGCTCCGTTCTGTGTCACCGAGGCGCTCCTTGATCGAACGCTGATCAATGGCGGGAAAGGGCGCCGCAAGGAAGACCCGGATCTCATCGCCAGCGAGATTGGCATGGGAGAGATTGAAGACAACTGTGCCGCGGGGGTTGGCGATCATCCCTTAGCGGGGCAGATCATGGGCAGTTGGCCCGATGAGATTGCGCGTGGTGCAGAGATTCTTGCGGCCATGGGGCATGAGGTGATTGACGTCAACTTGGCATGCCCCGTCAAGAAGATCAAGCGCAAGGCGCGCGGCGGGCATTTCTTGGCATTCCCTGAAGAGGCGATCGGTGTGTTGCGCGCGGTGCGCGAAGC
>DBCE01000153.1:6816-14791 GCA_002292895.1 Phycisphaerales bacterium UBA966 | reverse complement strand
AGTGAAGTGGACGCCGGTATTCGTACTGAACTCTTGCGTAATCGACTACCAGTGTCAGTGGAGTGGCACTACATGGGCGATGAATTGCAGCAAGAGTCTGAATCAGTGGCGGTTGCATCTGCACGGCGTGCCGTTGCGCGCTTTGATCCTGACGTATTGATAGCGGTGGATGATGAGGCGAATGCGCAGATTGCTAGCGGCTTCACGGGGCTTCAGCGACCGCGGGTGGTGTTCGTTTCAATTGATGAGCCGCCCGCTCGGTATAGATATGACGGACAATTGAATGTGGCCGGGATTGCTGAGATTCTTCCGCTTGCGGCCGTTCGAGAAGCGTTACCCGAAGCGAAGGATGGCAACCCGCGACGCATTTCTGCGGTCGGGATGGATAGTGTGACGGGTCGGGCGGAAATGGCGCAAGTACGCGGAGGTGACTGGGGACCCCACCGGCTTGTGGCGGCGGAGCTCGTGCCGAACTTTGAGCAACTGAAGAACTTTGTAGAGGCGCGGCGTACAGACACGGACATCCTGTTGGTGTTGAGTTACGCAGGATTAGAGATGCCAACGAGCAATGCAGTTATCACGGATGACACAGCGATTGCGGAGTGGATTGAGGCAAACGCAGTACCACTTCCCATTGGTCTGCATGTTGCTTATGTTGCAGACGGCGGCGGACTCGGCTTTGCCCCCTCGCCCCGGGACTTTGGCGAGCGCGCCATGGCGATGGCTATCGATTGGGTTGATCCGAGCAATGGATCGGTGCCACCCATCATGGCAGTTTCGGAACACTTTGATGTAGCAATCCGGGAAGGCAAACTTCGCGCTCGGGGCGTGAGTATGCCGTCCATTTACATCGAAACAGCGCGTCTCGGCGGTCGTTACTTTCCGTAACGCGGCTTACTTCTTGCCCTTGAAGATTCGGAACAGACGCGTGATCGGATCGTAGAACTCATCCACCACGCGTTCCTTCATCGGAATGATGGCGTTGTCGGTGATACCAATGTGTTCCGGGCACACCTTGGTGCAGCACTTAGTGATATTGCAGTAGCCAATACCGTCGCGATTCTTGAGGTCGCCGACGCGGTCTTCCGTGTCGAGTGGGTGCATTTCCAGGGCCGCGGTGTACATCAAGAAGCGCGGCCCGATGAATTCGTCTTCCTTGTGGTGGTCACGGATGACGTGGCAGACATCCTGGCACAAGAAGCACTCAATGCACTTGCGGAACTCTTGTACGCGGTCGATGTCTTGCTGGAACATGGTCCAGGAGCCATCAGCATTGTCAGGCTTGCGCGGCTTGAACGGCTTGATGGTCTTCTTGACGCGGAAGTTCCAGCTGACATCCGTGACTAGGTCGCGAATGAGTGGGAACGAGCGCATTGGCTCCACAGTGACCACCTTGTCCGGTGGCAAGGTGTCCATGCGAGTCATGCACATCAGGCTTGGTTTGCCGTTGATTTCCGCGGAGCACGAGCCGCACTTGCCGGCCTTGCAGTTCCAGCGGCACGCCAGGTCGGACGCCTGTTCTGCCTGAATGCGATGCACGCAATCAAGGAGCACCATGCCCTCAGTGACATTCACGGTGTACTCAACGAAGGCACCAGTGTCCTTGTCGCCGCGCCAGATGCGAAAGTGCACCGGACGAGCGTGATCGGCGGGCGGCTTTGGCGTGGTTATTGCTGCTGTTGCTGTTTGGGTGGACATATTGAATCCTTACTTCATCTTCTCGATGACAGCCTTCAGATCATCGCGCATCTGAAGGATCGGACGGCGCGTTACTTGCATGGAACCATCCGGCGCCTTCTTGGCAACCAGATTGAATGTTGAGCACTCGGCGCTCTTCTCGGGGTAGTCATCACGGAACTGCGCGCCGCGGCTTTCCTTGCGGTCAAGTGCGCTGCGAGTGATGGACTCAGAAACCGTGAGCATGCACGGCAAATCAATCGCCGTATGCCAGCCTGGGTTGTATTCGCGGTGTCCAATGACACCAACGTTCTTCAGGCGCGCTTTGTATTCCTCGATCTTGGCAAGCGCCAATTCCATTTCGCCTTGAACGCGGACAATGCCAACCAAGTCCTGCATGGTGTTCTGCAGATCTTGCTGGATGCCGTAGGGATTCTCGCCGTTTGGGCGATCAAACGGCGCCATGATGGCGCGCGTGTGTGCCTCAACCTGTGCTTGATCCACTTCGACTGCGCCGTGTTCCTTCACAAACTTGGCAGCGTGTTCGCCAGCCAGCTTGCCGAATACGATCAGGTCAGACAGGGAGTTACCGCCGAGGCGGTTAGCTCCATGCAGACCAGCCGTGACTTCACCCGCGGCAAACAGCCCCGGAACGCACGACATCTGTGTATGGCCATCAACAGCGACGCCACCCATCACATAGTGCGTGGTTGGACCAACTTCCATCGCTTCGGTGGTGATGTCTACACCGGCAAGCTGCTTGAACTGGTGGTACATGCTGGGCAACTTGCGCTGAATGTGCGCAGATGCATTCGGCAACTTCTCTTTGATCCAGCCGATGTCCAAATACACGCCGCCGTGCGGAGATCCGCGACCGGCCTTGATTTCTCGGTTGATGCAGCGCGCAACGTGGTCGCGGGTGAGAAGTTCCGGTGGACGATTGGCGTTCTTGTCGCCGCACACGTAGCGCCAGCCCTCTTCCTCATCCTTGGCAACCTGATTGCGGTACGCATCCGGCACGTCATCAAACATGAAGCGCTTGCCTTCGCTGTTGCGCAATACGCCGCCTTCGCCGCGAACGCCTTCGGTGACCAGAATGCCGCGCACGCTTGGTGGCCAGACCATTCCGGTGGGGTGGAACTGCACAAACTCCATATCCATGAGTTCGGCGCCTGCTTCATAGGCAAGCGCGTGGCCGTCGCCCGTTCCTTCCCAACTGTTACTGGTGATTCGGAATGACTTGCCAATGCCGCCCGTTGCCAAGACCACTGCCTTTGCCTTCCAAACATGCATGCGACCGCGTTCGCGGTCATATCCAAGCACGCCGGAAATGCGCCCACCAGTGGTGAGCAGCGACACGACGGTCATCTCCATGAACACTTCCATGCCCTGGTGAATGCCGTGATCTTGCAGCGTGCGAATCAGTTCCAGGCCGGTTCGGTCACCAACGTGCGCCAAGCGCGGATAGCGGTGTCCACCGAAGTTGCGCTGCAGGATCTTGCCTTCCTTGGTGCGGTCAAAGACGGCGCCCCAGGATTCGAGTTCCAGTACGCGCGCGGGCGCTTCCTTGGCATGGTGTTCAACCATGATTGGGTTGTTCAGGTACTGGCCGCCTCGCATGGTGTCTGCGAAGTGGACCTCCCAGTTGTCGCGGTCATCAACGTTGCCCATGGCTGCAGCCATGCCGCCCTCGGCCATCACGGTGTGGGCTTTACCAAGCAGGGACTTGCAAATCACGCCAACCTTGACGCCCGCAGCAGATGCCTCGATCGCTGCGCGCAGACCTGCGCCGCCGGCGCCGATGACAAGCACGTCATGTTCATGCACGATGTATTGATCAGTGAAACTCATAAGATCCTCAAGTCGGTCCAGGTTCCGTTTGCGCACAAGCGCACGTAGATATCGGTGAATGCCACTCCAAACAAACTGATCCAAGCGAACAACATGTGGCGCTGATTGAGCCAGGTGACCTTACGGTAGGCATTGCCACCATCCATACTGCACGATAGGCAGTCATGATTGCCGCCGACAAAGTGGCGCATGCAATGGCAACCGAAGGTGTACAGGCTCAAGAAGATTGGGTTGATAATCAGTATTAACGATCCAACACTCAGTCCGAATGAGCGTGTGCCGTCAGCGTTGTAGTGCTGCAAGCTGGCGATGCCGTCCCAAGCAAGCAGGCCGATGAACAACACCGCGGCATACAAGAAGTAGCGGTGAATGTTTTGCATGATCAGCGGGAACTTCTGTTCGCCGCGGTAGTTGCCGCCGCGGAAGCCAGGCTCGCCGACTGCGCAGCTGACTGGATCGCCCCAGAACGCCTTGTAATAGGCGCCGCGATAGTAATAGCAAGTAAAGCGGAATCCGGCAGGGAAGGGCAGAATCAGGAGGGCTGGTGAGAACGGAATGAACGAAGGCCACCATCCGGGAAGTTGTCCAAACCACGCATGGCCAGAATTGATGCCCGTTGGGTCCCAGAGCACCGGTGAATAGAACGGCGACAGCAGCCGCTGTACGCCGGGCTGATCGATGCCCCCGATGAAATAGTTGCATCCTTGGAATGCAGCCCAAGTGGAATAGATAACGAAACTACCGAGACCGAGTAAGACCAAGATGGGGGTGACCCACCAGTAATCAGTTCTCTGCGTCTGGAGAAATCCGCGAACTTGGGGAAGTGGAATTGGCGAGCGAGTCACGCGAGGCGTCCTTTCAAATTCAATCAAAGAAGGGGTTGGCGATTATAGCCACGCATGATTTCCCGGGCAGATTCCGGGAAAGTGTTTTCTCAAACTGCATAAATTTGGGCTTTTTTGACGACTTCAGTAGGCTGAAATTTGTCGGTCGAGCGCTCGAGTCACCCCACCGGCGCGCCAATGGCCACCGTGCCGGCTGGCACCACGCCACGTTTCATCAGGACGCTCCCCGACTCCAGCGTCCCCCCGGGCTCAATGGTGGCGCCGTAGAAGACCACCGCGTTTTCTCCGGCATTGGCCCCGGTGCCAATATGTACGTGGTCAATCTTCAGAATTCGGTCTTCAAAGCTGTGCGCCTGAAAGTGGCAGGCCACCGTGGCACCGTCAGCAAAGTGCAGCATGTCTGGATCCACAATCTGTGTGGCGCCTGGTCCGATGAGAACATTGCGACCAATGTGCATGCCGGTGGCGCGCAGCGCGATGTTGAGAAGCGGTGTTCCTTCCACGCGAAGAAGCGCGGCGCGCGCACTGAACCACCACAGCACGTAGAGATAATCCCACCGACTGCACCAGCAACTCCACAGGCCATGTTGGCCGGGTTGCACGCGTCCAAGCAGTAGCCACTTGGCGGAAATACCAAAGGTGATCACGGCTAACCATGTGACCGCACTTGCCAGTGGAGCCCACACCAAGGCGCACCACCAGATCGACGATGCCTGATGCGCCGTCTCTACGGCGGCAATCCATGCGATCCCGGAAATGAGCGCTGGCGCGGCGACGAGGCATCGCGCCGATTCCCAACTCCAACGCGAGACTTGTTGCCAGAAGCCTGGATCATGAGTGAGGCGACGGTCAACGTCCACCACTTCTCTGCGGTGTAGCAACATCGGCGGCACGCCAAACCATCCTTGATCCTTGCCAGCATCAGGGGGAGCTATGGTGCTGACGCCAACGAACATGCCATCGGGATAACGCATTTGCGCTGGAATGACGCAGTGATTTCCAAGGAATGTTCCATCTCCAAGCGTGGTGTGCCCAACATGCACCATGCCGTCGTGGACAAACGGGCAGCACAGATACACGCCATCAGCAAAGAAGGAATCGTTGCCGATGGAAACGGATTCTGGAAGCACATCAATGATGGTGCTCACTTCGCTGCCGCGCCCAACCTGCATGCCGGCGGCGCGCAGCCACATCGGCCAGAAAAGCGTGCCACTAATCCATCGGCCCGCCGCTTCTACGGTGCCGGTTCGATTCCAAATCCAGAAGTACGTCCAGCTGTAGCGCGGATGGAATCCCGGACGAATTCTGCGGGTGAATCGCATCGCCAGCGCGGCATAAACGAGCCACAGCACGATGCTGGCGGCGCTCCATACGGAGGCAAGCGCCACCGCATGCCAGGTGATTGCCGGGTGGGCAACCCAATCGCTGACGGCTTGGTTGTCAAGAGTGATCAGGACCAGCGCCAAGAGCATCGGTGGGACAAGTCCGGCCATGGCAAGTACGGCGCGTACCAGGAGGAATACCGCGGTGTAAGTCCATGGATTCCAACCCGCATGAAGGCGTGGCGTAACCTCTGCTTGAGAAGCAGTAGGCGCCGCCGGAACACCGGACCAACGTTCACCCGGCGGAATATGCGTTCCAGCAAGCAGCACGCTCAGCGGTTCGATGGAAGCGCGCACTCCGAGCGAACTACCCGGATGCAGGGTGGCACGGATGCCGACGTGTGCGCCGGCGCCAACACGTACGCGGTCATGCACAATTTCGCCCTGATGCAGGTGACTCGTGAGTACCACTGCATCCTGCGCCAGAGTTGCGCCATCGCCAATCTCTACTAAGTCCCACCCGCCGCGCCGCATGTTCACGCCGCGATGGATGTGCACACGTCGACCGATGCGCGCGCCGAGTACTCGGTACGTCCAACTCACCAATTCGGTGCCTTCAATCAGGCTCCACGGGATAGTGTTGGAAACTTGTTCAACGATCCACTCGCGTACAAACTGCGGACTCCATGCCCGAACGCGGCCAACGTGATATCTATTGATAAGGATGCGCTTTGTTGCAAGCGTCATGAATACGCTGACTGGTAGCCACAGCGCCGCAAGCACCATCAGTGCCAGTGGCGTGATCCAAACAGCATGCGCTGCACCAACCGCGGTCACGAGCGCAGGGAGTGCATGGAATAGCAGGAGGTACGCCGCACAGGCGGGTGGGACGAAGCCAAGTGCAACGATAAGTACTTGGCCAACCGATCCGAGCATTGCGGTGCCGTGATTGTTCTCTGGGCTCGCGTCGTTCGGTGTGCCGTTTTTTGAAAGCAAATCCCGCTGTTTTGTGTTGCCATTCGCCACGCGCGGCTGATCAAATCCTTGACGCTGAATCACGCGTGCCAGCCCAGCCGCTGTTGGATCTGCATAGATGTCCCGTACACCGCTACTGACTGTGCATCCGCGGCGCAAGCGAAGCAGGCAATCCACGGCACGCAGCGAATCGCCGCCGAGGTCAGTGAAGAAGTTTGCGTCCGGCGCGGGCGCGCTACTCATTCCCAGCGCTGCTGCAAATGCGGCGCACACGCGCTCTTCGATGGGGCAAGTGTGATCAGCGCACACCGTTTCCCAATGCTCGACCATGCTGGGATCAACAGATTGAAAGTCGTCGGCAAGTGCCGCAGCCATTGCGCGTCGATCAATCTTTCCACTGACGAGTGTTGGTATTGAATCAACCGCACGCACATGTGCCGGCACCATGTAGATGGGCAAGCGTTCGCGGACCCACGTGCTGAGCGTGCTCGTCAGTGTTTCGCTCTCAGTGACGGAGCGAGTGTTTAGCACAACACACGCGCCAAGTTTCGCATGTGCGCCATCGCTAACGACGGCGCATGCCGCATGCGTAACGCTGGGGTGTTCCATCAGGCACGCTTCGATCGCCGGAAGTTCCACGCGGTAGCCGCGGAGCTTCACTTGCCCGTCAGCACGGCCGAGGTACTCAAGGTCACCGTTCGCCCGTGCGCGCACTCGATCACCGGTTCGGTAGATGCGTCCAAGCGCGGCATGCTCAACAAAGCGTTCTGCCGTCGTTTCGTGGAGATTTCGATATCCGCGCGCTAAGCCAATGCCGCGCATCCACAGTTCGCCTTCGGTTCCGTGACTGACCACTTCGCCTGCATCGTTCAATACAAACGCGTCATTGCCGTCAACGGCCGTACCAATGTGCACCGGGACTCCCGGTTGCATGCGACCGCGCACTACTGTCACTGTGCATTCGGTTGGTCCGTAGCCATTCTCAAGCCACACATGCTGGCTCCACAAGTCAGAGAGGTCTTGCGGCAGTGCTTCGCCACCGACATATAGAAGCCGCAGGTCGGGCAGCTCGCTTGGTGGATGTTCAACACCCATGGCGCGCAAGAGCGTTGGTGGTGGACAGAACACATTGATCCGCTCCGCGCGCATCCACGGGACAAGGTCGGGCCCGGATCGAACGCGTTCGTCATCCACTGGCACCAGCGTTGCACCAACCGCCAGCGCCATCCATGTTTCTTCGACACTTGAGTCATACGCATTGCTTGAGCATTGCGCCACGCGATCGCCAGGGCCAAGACCAAACCG
>DBCE01000153.1:0-6732 GCA_002292895.1 Phycisphaerales bacterium UBA966 | reverse complement strand
CCGCTGGTGTAAATGAGGTAGGCGAGCGCGGTGTGGCGCGCGCGCGGAGGAGTGATTGTCGGTGATTGGTCAGCAGAGGCGCGCGCCGCCGTCGCATGGGATGTTGTTGCCAATCCCGTTTCGATCGCAGCGTTCACATCCAGAAGCGGATACCCGCCCGCAAGGTCGCGCAGCCGAGCAGCCCCGTTCGCGTGACAGAGCACGGCGCGTGGCTGGGCATCGGCAATGACTGAGCGGATATGCCAATCAGGAAAGGCCTCATCCACGCAGCAAAACGCGCAATTCAGCCGTGATGCAGCCAATTGTGCGGCGTACACGTCCGGTGAATCGCGCGGCAACATGATGACAACAATGGATTGCGAAGCGTGGTCGGGCGGGCCCGGTACGGCATCGATGGCGCGCGCAATGACTGAGGCACGCTCATCCAGATCACGGTAGGTCAGTTGAATGCGCGCGCGCTCACCGCGCGGCGGGATATCAATAGCGATGCGATCGCCGTGAGCAGCGAGTGCGCGCTGAAAGATTGCGTCAAGCGTTTCCATGCACCGCACGCGCCCGAAGGTGGGCTGCGACGTACGGCTCGCGTTGCGCGCGTTCCGCACTGGTCAGGTGCGCGTAGCCACGGATGGCTGCGCCGCTACACGCGCGGCACGCACATGCAAAGGGCGCATCCATCGACCATTCGGTGGTGTTGTAATCAAACGTCAGTTGTTCGTCCGCTGCGATGCGGCGCAGAGCGCGCAACGTGCGTCCGTCGATCCAGCAGTTCGGTGCACAACTGTGATTGAGGAAACGCCAACGACAGCGGTGCAGGTCGTTTGCTTGCAAGACCTCGGCGAATGGATGCAAATGACTGTTCGGTCCCATCTCAATGCTGTACAGCGTTGGCGTTGCGCCAACAGTTCCATCAAGCTCGGCAAGTGCGGTGCCGGGCTCGGCCGCCTTCAGCGCAAAGAGTCCCATGCCGGTTGCTGCCGGATGGACGGTCACGCAGTCGTGTGCAACAGGTGCAATGGTCATTCATGGAGCATAATGGCATTGCGGGCCGCACCGTGCCAATGAGTGCCATCGGTCACCTGATCACTGCCAAAAAGCACACCGACCGCACCCAGTGGATGCGGTCGATGGAAGGATCAGATCATTGCCCAACTACACGTTGAGCGTCAGTTCGGGGCGAGCGCCTCGCGCTGACTTAGGGGCATGCACCCCATGCGCCGAGCAGCAGACCAAGGTCGGCACCGTTGACGACGCCGTCAATGTTTAGGTCGCCGACGCATCCAGGAACGTCGCCGGGGCAGGCGCCCCATGCTCCAAGCAGCAGTCCAAGGTCTGCACCGTTGACAACGCCGTCCAGGTTGAGGTCGCCAAGGCAGGACGCTGGCGGCTGGGCGGGGCCGTCGATGACGAGCGAGCCGCTTATGCTGCCACTTGTTGCGCTGTAACTACCCATCACAAGTTTGTAGGCTTGGCCGGCAACGAGCTCTTGCGTGAGCGGGAGACCGGTATTAGTGAGGTTCAAGGCGCTTGAGAAAGCCGATATACCCGTAGTACCGCACCCCGATGAGCACGCACAGTTGTCATCGTTGTAGGCAATGGAGGTCATTGTGGCACCCGTTGCTGGGCAGGGGCTAGCACTCAGTGCCATCTTGGTGTCGTTGACCGAGCCACACGTACTGAAGCTGTACACGCCAGTGACCGCTGGGGTGAAGGTGTACCACTCAGCGTTATAAAGAATGGTAGTAGCGGTAGCGGTGGCGTTGGTAGTAACAGTCTGGTTGCCAATGGTCGAACTAGCATTGCTGAACGAATTGGTACCGAAAGCCAATGCAGGCGCGTCGCTGCAGGCGGGGCTTGGTGGAGGGGTCACTGCCACAGTGATTGGTGATGGCAGTACTGCCGAGGCTGATGAGGCGCCAATCACGATGTAGTAGGTCTGTGCACCGGTCGCATTCAGCACCAAACTAGAGGAGACTCCGCAAGAATTGTCGTTGCAGGCGATCAATGCGGAACCAGCAGCGCACCCATCCAAGACGGCCATACGCGTATCGGCACCGCTTGCGCAGGTGTCGATGGTGAACGCGCCGCTGAAGGGGGCTACAAACTTGAAGTAGTTGGCGTGGTACGCGACGAATCCGCATCCGCCAGCAACAGGCAAGTCAGTAGACGTTGTCTGATTCAGCGGCAGGTTGTTGGTGCCGGATGTTGCGACTGGGTTGAATGGAGCACACGGGTCGTACGTCGGCGGCGGTCCACCTTGGCTTCCCGCGAGGATCGGGAGCCCCGCAGTGGTTTCCCATGCATAGTCAACGATCGTGCGGGTCATTGAAGTTCCCGAGCTGCCAGCGGCGCCCATGGCGAATCGCATCCAGCCGTAGTGCGTCAGCCCATCGGCGGCAAGAAACTTGAAGCCGATGATGTTGTCAGCGCTGTACTGCCAGTTACCAGCGGCGGAGCCGAAGGTGACAGCGGTGGTTGCAGTGTTGTACGAACTAGTAGAGTTAACTGGTGTGTTGAGCGCCACGTTGCCGGCTGCGCCAGTGGTTACTCCCGGGTAGCGAATCTGTCCGCCACCGGTCGGGTTGAAGAAGTTCATGCCGCCGCCGGTCGAGTAGGGATTCACGTCCCATCCTGGAACGCCAGTGCCTGGTCCGTTACTGAGCAGGCCTGTTTCAACATTGATGTAGCAACCGTCGATGTCGACGGCGCAAGCGAAGTTGATGACGCCGCTGTAGATGATGTCAGCAGACGCGCTGTGCGTGGCAAGGAGCGAGGCGGAACTCGCAGCCACGGCTGCAGCAAGGAAGTGCTTGGAAAGGCGGCGGTCTGATGCACTGGCGCCCACGTTCGTGCGAGTCATGTCTGTCATCTTTGTTTCTCCGGGTAGTGAGGAAGTTCCGTCTTGGACTCAAATTTAGCCGTAAATTTTGAATTTGCCAACAAATAACCGCTTGATCCGGTCGGAAAGCACACCGCCCGCACCGTGTTACGGGGCGGGCGGTGGAATGTCACGTGATGTCACCTGTGCCGACGAGCCGGCAGGCGATTACGGGCAGACGCCCCATACGCCGAGCAGCAGTCCAAGGTCAGCACCGGTCACGACGCCGTCGTTGTTGAGGTCACCGGTGCCTGAGAAGCCCCAGTTACCCAACAGTAGACCCAAGTCCGCACCACCAACGATTCCGTCGAGGTTGATATCTCCGAAGCATGGCGGTGGACCCGCTGGCCCAGTGATTTCAATAGTGAACGGTCCTACTGCAGCGGCGTTGTAACTACCGACCGCGAAGTAGTAGGTCGTGCCTGAAACCAGGTCAAGTGAGAGGAGCGAAGTGAACGGAGCCACGCCACCGGTGCAACCATCGTCATCGCACGCGATGGTGGTGCCAGCATCGCCACAGGTGGTGAGCGCCGCGATGCGGCAGTCGGCCGTGGTGCCAGTGTCAGCGCAGTTGCCGATGGTGAACGCGCCAGTGACTGAAGGGGTGAACTTCAGGTACTTCGGTGCATTGATCGCCTGCGGATTAAACTCAAAGACGCAGGCACTGCCAGTCATATCCAAGTCCGGGAAGGACTGATCGGGGATGACGACAGTGATGCCGATGCTGGCGTTGATGATTTCCGAAGGACTGCACGGATCAGCCGGTGGAGCTGGTTCGCCGATGGTGATGACCTGGTTGGCTGGGATTGGGTAAGTAACACCAGCTTCCACATAGCAACCAAGGGCGATGTAGTACGTAGCGCCTTGCGTTGCATTCCAAGACACCTTCGAGGTGAATGGAGCTGCTCCGTCGGTGCAACCATCGTCATCAGCGGCGATGAAGGTGGTCGAATCGCCGCAGGCGGTCAGGATCGCGAGACGGGAGTCGGACGAATTGCCGCACATGGCAGCTTCGAACAGACCGCTGGTTGGCGCAACGAACTTCAGATAGTTCGCTGTACCGATAGCGGGCTCGCCGAATGCTGGTGTCCAGTAGCCGGTGAGATCCAAGTTGGCCGCGCCGCAGTCGACGACGACGTTGTTGGAACCAACCTGCACCACGGTCTGGTTAGCACATGCGTCGTAGCCGTTGGTGCAGAACTGCGCGTCCATCACCACGGTGGTGGTTGCTGGGATCGCGGTGGTCGGTCCGTATCCGCCCACGCCGATGTAGTAGGTGACGCCGGCGAAGAGGGAAACCTGCAGGCTCGAAGGGCCAGCAATGGTTCCGCAGCCGTCATCGTTACCAAACTCCACGGCGTTGCCATCGCCACAGGCGGTGCCCATGACGATCCAGCTGTCGAAGTCAGCATCGGCGCAATTGGAGAAGGTGTAGAGACCGTCTTGCGCAGGAGTGATGGTGAGGAACATGCACTTGTAGACCACCACGCCAGCCCAAGCGATATCGAGATCTGCGGCGCCAGGGTTCATGGTGAGAACGTTGTCGCCCAGCACGGCGGTTGGTGGTGCTGCGCAGGCGTCGTACGGAGGGGCTGCTTCAGAGATGGTCACCAGCATGGTGGCCGGTGGTGCAGCGGTGGTGCTGTACATGCCGACGGCGATGTAGATGGTGTCACCCTGCGTTGCAGCAAAGTTGATCGACGATGCCAAACCGCAGGTGTCATCGTTGCAGGTGAGTGCACTGGCAGGATCGCCGCAGACCGTGAGGGCACCCATGACGGTATCAGCGGTTTGCGTGCAGTTGTTTGCAGTGAAGTTGCCCGTGGATGGGGCGACGAACTTCAGGTAGTTCGCCTTGTTTGCGGCCGCTGCGAAAGGTCCGCAGGCAAGGTCAAGGTTGGCCGCGGTGGAACTCATCGGCAGCGTGTTGTCGCCGATGGTGCCGGTGGTTGCACCGGCGCATGCGTCAAACGGCGGGGGTGGGTTGCCGAAGGTGACGGTGAGCGTGCCGCTGGTTACGGCTGCGTCTTGAGTGGTGTCTCCACCGTCGTTAAAGCTCTCATAGACAAAGACCTTGAGCGAGGTGGTCCCTGCTGGAATGGTGAATGGAGCGCCACCGAAGGTGGTTCCCGAGCCGGAGCCGGTGAAGTTTCCGCCTGCAGCGGTGGGCGATGGCTGGATGGTCCAGAAGGCGGTGGTCGATCCCTCGACTTCGAGGCGGATCTTGAACTCGCTTTGATAACTGCCGTTGATGGCGTCAAAGCTGAGGTTGTTGAAGCTCATGGCCGAAACACCAGCGGTGCCGGCGGGGACGGGGATCGTGGTGGAGCTATTGGTGGTAACGGCGATGCCGCCGTAGGTGACCCAGCCGGACATGTCCACATCCGCGGCTGTGGCGATTCCAGTCATTGCCAAAGCGGCCAAGGCGGCGATGGGCTTCATGCGAGTTAAGAATGCGATCATGAAAGGCGGTGCTCCAATGAAAGGTGACTCGTTTCTTGCAATTTGGGGCGAACACTGCATCGTCCCGCACGATCATGGGCGTCAACCTTCTCGGGTAGCGACAGTACCCGGGAAGCGCCCATCTAGATCCCAAGGTAGCGCAAGTTCAGTTCTGAACAAGTTTTTAGTGTCCGGATTATTTTCTATCTTCCAAATTACCGGGCTTCATATGGGGAAGCAGTCCCGCCGAGGGGAGTAGGGATCCGAGGTCTGACAAGAGGGGAGATTTGTATGCCCATTTCGGACCGCGGCTGAAAAGCGGTCTTTTTGGCGTTTGCGGGGTGTAGATCGGCTTGGGGTTCGGCGATTTGGGGCGATGTGCTTGATCGTCGGGGCGTATGGTGCACGGACGGATGTGATGGGGTCGTTGGAGGCTTCACAACGGGCGGATCGTCCGCGGCGCTAACAAAGGAGCCTGCCATGACAAGTGTTCTGATTTGGGATCTGCCGACCCGCCTCTTTCATTGGCTGCTCTCGAGCGGCTTCATCGTTGCCGCAGTTATCTCGCTTCTGCTTGGTGACGACAGCCCGCTCTTTCCGTACCACGCAATCATCGGCCTGATCATCGCGCTCATGGTCTGCCTTCGCGTCATCTGGGGCGTGGTTGGCACACGCTATGCGCGTTTCGGCACGTTTGTCTTCGGACCCGGCGCGGTGATGGAGTACATGAAGAGCACGATTGTTGGCGGCGGCAAGCGCTATGTCGGGCACAACCCGGGATCAGCGATGGCGATCTTTGCGCTTCTTGCGCTGGTGTTGGCGATGGCCATCACCGGCATCATGTTGGGCCAAGGCAATGAGAGTGTGGAAGATCTCCACGAGATACTCGCGTGGGTTGCAGTGGGATTTGCGGTTGTGCACGTATTGGGCGTGGCGTTTCACACCCTCCGCCACCGTGAAAATATCGTCGCGAGCATGATCCATGGGAAGAAGGATGCAGAGCCGTCCGATGAGATCGCGTCTTCCAAGCCAGTCATCGCGGTCATATTTCTTGCCATCGCCGGCGCGTGGGCCGTGGGGTTAATCCGTAACTACAACCCTAGCACAAAGACCACCACACTCCCGCTTATCGGGACAGTTCTGCAACTCGGCGAGAACGAGAATGAGAGTGATGGCGTCAAGGACCACAATGGAAACGCCAAGCACGACGACGATTGACGGTGTTGCGCTGAAATGGGGTGAAATCATCGGCAGTAGTGGCAATGCCGGGCACGTGGTGTCGTTTGGAACGCATGGTCAATCGGATAGCTCGTATCGGTGCAGTCATTGTCGGTGCAGGATGCGCGGTCGCGCTCATGGCGGCGGGGGGAGCTGGGATTAGCGCGGCGGCCCCGCCAGTGAAGGACCAAGCAAAG
>DBCE01000204.1:261-5891 GCA_002292895.1 Phycisphaerales bacterium UBA966 | reverse complement strand
TGAACGCCATTGCGCCATCACTCACGAACACGCCGCTTGCAGATCGACTGCTCAACAGTCCTGAGAAGTTGGACGCATCCAACAAGCGTCATCCGATCGGCCGCGTTGGTCAACCCGCCGAAGTAGCGGCGTTGGCTGCGCTGCTCCTGAGCGAGCATGGGTCATGGATGACGGGCCAAGTGCTGCACCTGGATGGCGGCATGGGTCAGCTGAGATTGTTCGCGTAATGCAACGCGTCCTGCTCTGGTACCGAAACGACTTGCGGGTCGCTGACCATGAAGCGCTGCACCGGGCCGTTGGTTCAGGCGCGCAGATTCTGCCGGTGTACATCGATTCCTGTGCACCCAGCCGATATGAGCTGCCGGGCAATCCCGCCATTCCTGGCTTTCGTCGCAAGTTTCGACTTGAATCGCTACGGGCGCTTGATCAGCAGTGGCGTGATTGGAAGAGTTCGCTGGTTGTGATGACCGGCGAGCCAGCGGAAGTCATTCCGCAGCTATGCGCCAAGTATCAGATCAATGCGGTGTTCGTGAACGCCGAGGCGGCGCATGATGAGGCACGGCAATATGCGCAGGTAGCGCAGCAACTGCAGAGCGCGCAAGTTGCATGCAATGTCTTTCACGGCGCCCCGTTGATTCACCCCGACGATCTTCCGTTTGCACTGCGCGATCTCCCCGACATCTTCACCCAGTACCGCAAGATGGTGGAAGCCCGACTCTTTGTCCGCGCTTGCTTCCCCACGCCCACCGCAGTGCAGGCGCTGCCACAAACCGAAGCGCCCTTTGCGCCGCACTTCCCTGAAACAATCGCCGATGTTCGAAGCGCCCTGCCATTTCAGGGCGGTGAGCGGGCGGGCCAGGCACGGCTTCATGACTATGTGTGGAAGTCTGACTTACTTCGCACTTATAAAGAGACCCGCAACGGACTGATCGGACCTGAATACTCATCCAAGTTCAGCGCGTGGCTTGCAGACGGATGCATTTCTCCGCGTCAGGTGTTCCATGAAGTGCGCCGCTACGAAAGCGAGCGCGTAACCAATGACAGCACCTATTGGATGATCTTTGAATTGCTGTGGCGCGACTACTTCCGCTTGGTCATGGAGAAATTCGGCACTGCCCTGTTCTCGATTGATGGGATTGCGCGTCGCAGGACGCCCCGCTCATGGGGGCGCAATGGCGCCGATTTCCAAGCATGGGTGAGCGGCAACACCGGCAATCGGTTCATCGACGCCAACATGCGCGAGCTGCTTCTGACCGGATTCATGAGTAACCGCGGAAGACAGAATGTCGCGAGTTACTTTGTGCATGAACTTGGCCTGGACTGGCGCCTTGGGGCTCAATACTTTGAGGAGGCCTTGGTGGATTACGACGTCTATTCCAATTGGGGAAATTGGGCATACTTAGCTGGAGTAGGTAACGATCCCCGGGAGAACCGACGGTTTAACATCACCCGTCAAGCGGACGTGTATGACCCAGCGGGCAGCTACCAGAAGCTCTGGCTTGATTGAGTTCGAATTGGATGTTCCCTGAGCGGGCTTGCAACGCCGCGCAACACCTTGAGTAACCCATGATCCAAGCATCTGATTCGTACCTACCGCCCAGTGATTCACAGCGACTGGCATTACATAACGAGATACACAGCCGCCCTTCCGCCACATTCAAACTGCCGGCGCTGGTGATTTATGTTGCGGTTCTCAACGCCAAGGTAAGTATTGCCGATGAATGCCAGCACCTTCGTTTGTTAACCGGGCATACCCACTTGAGCGTTGAGCAGATGAAGGGCAATTTCTTGCAACTTCAGTGCGATCACTTCAAGGTCATTTGGGAGCGCCACACCGAGTTCACTCGGTACACCATCATTCAATCACTTCCAGAGAACGCGCATTGGGGAAGTCAGCTGCCGGACCTGGCAATCCATGTGGCAACTGGCGTTGATTGGCTCAAGAACATCCCCGGCAAGACGATCACTGCTATCCAACTTGCAATGCTCAATGAGGGCATGGATGATCCGGACTCCATCTTCAAAGCCAAGCAATGGCTTGGACATGGAACAGTCATTGGCGGCACCTTGGGTCGCACCACGGGTGATCAACCCCATTCGCATTTGATCACCAACTTACGGATCGGTGATGACGGATTTGTCCGAATGCTGGTACTGACGTCTCCGGCAACTTCAGAGAATCGCGCGGGTCGCGTTGCCCAACGACTGCTGGAGCTGGAGACCTATCGAATCATGGCACTACTGAGTTTGCCGGTCGCAAAGCAGTTGTCCAGCAAACTCGTTGAAGCAGAAGCGCAACTGGTAGATATCACTGCACGGATCGAGGCAAACTCTGATAGCGATGAGGTGTTACTCAACCATCTTGCAAGCCTCGCGGCTCAGGTGGAAAGTGCGACCGCTGAGCACAGCTATCGCTTCAGTGCAGCGCGCGCTTACGACGCCATTGTGCGCGAGCGAATCTCCGAAATGCGCGAAAAACCATTGTCCGGCATTCAGACCTTGGGTGAATACTTACAACGCCGGCTAGCACCAGCGGTCGCGACCGTCAATGCAACATCCGAGCGACTGGAAGCCTTGGCGGAACGAGTGGCGCGCGCAAGTGCGTTACTGCGAACACGGGTCGAAATTGCAGCCGAGGCTCACAACCAAGAGTTGCTTGAAAAGTTGACGCGTGGACAAGCGTTACAACTGCAATTGCAAACAACCGTTGAGGGGCTCTCCGTTGCAGCTATCACCTATTACGTGGTGAGCCTGCTCTATTACTTGACGAAAGCGGCCAAGGCCTATGGCATTAACCTGAACCCAGAAATGGTCGCAGGATTCAGTGCACCAGTGGTCCTGGTGTGCAGCTGGCTACTGATTCGGAAGATTCACCGCAATTTCCGCGGGATGTGACATAGGCGCGATGAGCGACGAGGAGACCGACCCGGTCACGTGATGGCGACCCCCAGCACGAAAGCGTTGAGGATCAGCAGCACGATCGCCGGAAGGGTCTGGAACAGTGAGTCTCCGACGCGGATGCGCGCGGCGATGCCCATCAGCATGGTGAGGGCGAGGCCCGCGGCGGCCACAATCAGTACGGGGCGGTTGAAGTAGCCCACCAGTAGCCCCACCGCCCCCAGGAACTCCAACGCGCCCACCAGCATGCGGTACCGCGCCAGTCCGTAACGCTGGAACTCCACTTCCATGCGCGGTGAGAAGAGGCAGACGACCCCATAGAAGAGGAACGCAACAGCCGATAGTGCTCGGGCGATTTCGAAGGCGGTCTGCATTGGGGGGATAAAAGGAATGGTAGGCCCGACGAGGATTCCGGTCATCGGATATCTTGAAACCCATGCCCATCATCGGCTCCATTCTCCAAGTCATCGTTGGCCTCGGTCTCTTAAACGTGTGGCTCCTGCGTCGTGGGAGCTCAACTGCCTACCGCGGCGGCGAAGCGAAGAACCTGAAGGAAGAGTTTGCGACCTACGGGCTGCCCGCATCGATGTTCTACATCGTTGGCACCCTGAAGATCATCTGCGGCGTGCTGCTCTTAGTGGGACTGGCGTATCCGCCCGTCGTGCTGCCAGCGGCGGCAGTGGTTGTTGTGCTCATGTTGGGTGCGTTTGTCATGCACCTGAAGGTGGGCGATGCCGTAGTGAAGTTTGTTCCGGCAACGCTGATGCTGGCCATGAGCGGTGCGATCTGCGTGATTTCTGGCCTGTAACAGCGCTCGCACCGCAGGGGTCAGTCTGCCGCAGGTAGCAGCAGGCGACGAATGTCCCGTGGCTTCAGTACCACACCAAGATTCAATACAAGCATTGCGATTCCAAGGGCGATGCCCCGCGGGAACATCGTCACGTTGAACGCGACGATTCCGATGGTGATCGGCAGTTGCATCACGCCCGCCGCGAAACGTGTGCGCGGCACAAGTAGCAGGATGCCGAGCATCAAGTGCCCCACCGCAAGCCAATCCATCAGACCGCCGTCACGGATGAGCTCCCACATCTGAGCGCCCCGCGAGCCGTCACTCAACGGCGGCTTGACCCACTTGAAGACATGGTTGGCCGCGGAACCGATCAGGGGAACCGACAGGAGAATGGCGCTGATTGCTTGCAGATGTCGCTGAATGGGGGGCATGACGGTTGTCCGGGTTGGCTGCGCTGAAAGGAAATGGGCTTAGGAGTTGACGGTCTCGTACCACACATTCACTACTCATCCGAATGAGCGTAGGCAACGTGAAGTCAGGCCTTGGCCCACACGTAGAGATCAACGCTGCATACTTCCTGGAATCCGAGTTTGACGCAGATGGGTGCAGACGTCTTGCGATCGCCCTGCAGTACCGCCGCCTCTTTGCCCAAGGCGCGCGCATCGGCCACCCGTGCCGCCACCATCGCCGTGTAGATGCCGTGCCCGCGATAGTCAGTCAGCGTGGCCGCACCCTGCAGCACTGCCACGCGACTGTTCTTTGGTGAGAACATGCTGGAGACCGACACTGGCTCCTTTACACCCTCAACGAATGCCAGGTAGTGCGCTCCGCCAGAGCCAGCCAACGGCAACACGTCGTAGTAGATAGCAGCAAGCCGCTCGGGCATGGGGTACGCAACGGAGTACAGGCGGATGACATCTTCGCGATCCGATGCGTTCGCTTGGCGCACGGTGACGCGCGGGTTGCTCCGGAATTCTTTCGCCATGTCAGTGAGGACAAGCCCGGCTTGCTCCACGATCCGGGAGAACCCGGCAGCCTCTAAGCGAGCGACGAGGTCAACGGGCGTGGACGACGGATTGAGCCACCAACCCACCATGTGCCCGCGCGTGCCAAAGAACTCCTGCACTTCTGCGATGACGGCGTCAGCGTTCTCTTGGGTGAGCGTCGAAACACCAACCATATTGCCAAACGGATGCGACACCTCCGGGGTGGCATGCGCCTGAAGCCCCGGGAAGGTGGGCACGTCCCACTGACCGGGCAGCTCCGGGAATGCAAAGAGACTGTGCTCAATGGCGTGCAGGATCGCGGTCTTGTCTGCGGGCATGTTGACTGATCGTAGTTGAAAGACCTTCGCCGCCAAGTTTCATATGATTTTCGTTTACGCATGCCCGCGGACACGATCACCAACATCTCCTGCTATCAGTTCGCCGAGCTCACCGATCTCAAGGTGCTGCGGCAGCGTCTCTTGGAGAAATGCAAAGCCAACGGACTGAAGGGGACGATCCTGCTGAGTACCGAAGGCATCAACATGTTCGTTGCTGGCCTCCGCAGCGACGTGGATGCACTGGTCGCCGTGCTGCATGCCATCCCCGGACTGGAAGGCCTCAAGCCCAAGTACAGCGAGAGTGCAGAGCAGCCGTTCCGCCGCATGCTGGTGCGCATCAAGAAAGAGATCATTGCGTTTGGGGTGGAGGGCATCGAGCCTGCCAAGTACACCTCGCCGCGTTTGGATCCGAAGGTGCTCAAGCAATGGCTCGATGAAGGTCGCCCGGTCATTCTCTACGACACCCGCAACGACTACGAGGTGAAGCTCGGCACTTTTAAGGGCGCGGTGGTAGCCGGTATTGATTCGTTCCGCGACTTTCCAGCGGCGGTTGCCAAATTGCCGCCGGAGATGAAGCACGCGCAAGTGGTGTCCTTCTGCACCGGCGGTATCCGCTGT
>DBCE01000204.1:0-209 GCA_002292895.1 Phycisphaerales bacterium UBA966 | reverse complement strand
TTCGAACACGTGTGGCAACTTGACGGCGGGATCTTGAAATACTTTGAGGAGTGCGGCAACTCGCATTACCAAGGCGAGCTGTTTGTGTTTGATCAACGCGTTGGCGTCGATCCGGGGCTGCAGGAGACGGCGTGGTCATTGTGTTTCGCCTGCCGGGCGCCGCTCACCGCTGAGGAAAAGACTGATCCTCGGTACGTGGAGAATGTGTC
>DBCE01000237.1 GCA_002292895.1 Phycisphaerales bacterium UBA966 | reverse complement strand
AGGCATGCCACGAGGAATATTTGGTTACTTCAACGTCACTGCGAAGGACCCAGCAACCGCCAAGGCGCAAGCGGATTTCAACGAGGCAAGCGAGGAACGACGTGGTATTGACCGGGACGCATGGAAGGCGCTGACCGGCGTTGACCCCGCGCGACGTGAGTTCTATGAGACGCAGGCAAACGACGCGGCGAACAAGAGTGGCAATCGATTTATGCCTCGCTCGCTGCCAAAGGAAGGCGAGCCGACGGGTGCTGTGCAGATGACGAGTGCCGTCGCTGTCGGAGCGGTTGCGTTTGTCGGATCAGGGGATGACATGCCCATCGATCTCAGTTCCATCTCGGAAATGGCGGAGGGTGCGCAATCAGTGAGTGTTTCGATGACTGTCAGTAGCGATGTCGATACATCGGGGCCGGTGATGATTTCGATGGGGGACGATGGCGGAGCGCTGTTCGGCGATGCGTTCGGTGATGGGATGAACTCTGGATTTGAGTTTTCACAGGCGTCGTTTAACAGTGATTCCTTCGCTGGCGCGGGCATGTCACTGGCGCAGGCGGCAAATGCAGAGCGCGTGCGTGCACTGGCTCAAACACTTGGAGTGGCTGCTGACCACGCGGCGCTTGCCCAAATGATTGATGACTATCAAGCAAAGTGCAACGCCTTGAAGGACCAATACAATGCGCGCCTCGGTACTGCTGTCCCGGGGGCTGCAATGGCATTTGAGCCATCGATGTCGGAGGCCCCCATCGATCAGATTCGTACTGGCATCGGCATTGTGGATGCGCATGCCGGGCAATTGGCTTTGGAAGATGACGCACTGCTTGATGGGATTGCCTCGCTTGGCGGTGCAAGCGAAGTCCTGACGCAAGCGGTTCGGGCGGAGCGCGCACGTGAGCGGGTGCGGAGCATCAACTATCCGGCGATGCCCGGAATGACGTGGCCCGCATCACTGGTTGTCAGCCTCGACCTAGCGGGTTGTGTACGGACATCGGGGATTGTTGACCCACAACGGGTGGCCGCCATGCAGGCGTGGATGACCTGGTCGCCCGCGGCGCTTGCGTTGCAGGAGCAGGTGCGCGCCGAGACACGGTCCACGGCAGCGGAGGAGATTGAAGTGCTGCGCTCGCAGTGGAGTAGCGCGCAGGCCGTGGAGGCCGGGGGAACCACCACGACGGAGGGTCCGGCTGCTGAAGTCGTTCGGCAAGCCAAACGCAGTGCGGAGCTGATGGCGCAGCGTGAAAGCAGGCGGCAATCGCTGTTCGATCAGGCAATTGCTGGGCGCGATGCGATTGAAGCGGCACTGTCACCTGAGGCGCGCGCTTCCTTCCACGACGCGTGGTTGCGGGCTGCGGCACCGCAGGCGTACCGCGATGGACGTGATGCCATGACCACCCTGGACGCTGCACGCGCACTCCCGGACGTGACGGACACACAACGAGCACAAATTGACGCCTTGCGAGGCGAGCAAGCGGCGCGGCACCGCGAACTCTGCGATCGGCTCGCGGGTATCGCAGTCACAGAATCGGTTGGGCCGTCGATGGCAACAGGAAACGACCGGAAATCAAAGAAGAAGGAGCCGCGCGCTTCGATGGAGGACACGCGATTTGAGCGATCCGAACTCAACGCGCGTTCGCTCCGACGATTGAAGTCGATTCTGACGGATGCGCAGGTGCGCGAAATCCCGGCGCTCGCCAAGACTTCGTCGAAGCAGGTGCAAGTAACCGCACCGGGCGCCAATGGCACGAACGTCACGAACATCACCAACTACGGAGCAAGCACGAACGGCGCAGGACTCAGCCCCGCGCCCACTCCGCCGGCACCGGCCCCGAAGTAGCCGTAATGCGGCTGTGGATGCCACCGCGACCCTTCCACTCGGTGATCACCTGCATCCATGCTGGCTTCATGGCCACGGCAAGGTCGTCGCGCATGCGATTGGTGACGGCTTCGTAGAAGATCCCTTCGTTACGGAAGCTCTGGTGATAGAGCTTGAGACTCTTGAGTTCGACGCATACCTTCGCTGGCTGATAGCGCAGGATGATCCGCCCAAAGTCCGGGTGCCCCGTCTTTGGGCATGTTGAAGTGAACTCCTCGTTCACGTGCTCAATGATGAACGGCGTATCCGATGGCGCTGGGAAGCACTCAAGTAGTTTCGGGTCTGGCATGCGGGAAGCGTATGCGCTCCGACGCCGCCCGTCCTGCGCTCACCCCCTGCGCGCCTCACGGGGAGTAGGTTCGAAGCAACTTCTCAACCTGGGGCTGCGCCGGTTCGACGGCCAAGCTTTGCTCAAATGCGCGGCGAGCCTCTTCACGAGCGCCACCATCGAGGCGGTCACTTAACAGCCACGAATTGAGCGCACAGACGCCAACGCCATTCCATGCCTTGATACTGCGTGGATCTTGCTCCGCCGCCGCGCGGTACGCCACGATGGCGCGGTCATAGTCCGCGGCACGAAATGCCAGCCAGGCGGCGCGTTCGCTGGCAACTGCGGATGGCCAGCGTCGTGCAAACTCGCTCCCGGCACTTGATGCCTCCGCAAATCGGCTTTCGGCGGTGTACGCCGCAATGAG
>DBCE01000248.1:859-7264 GCA_002292895.1 Phycisphaerales bacterium UBA966 | reverse complement strand
CAGCGTGATGGCGGGATTGGCTATTGATATGTTTGGTGGCAGCCGCTTTGAGCGTGTGGACGCTGGCGTTCGATTGCTTGAGGCTGATCCTGGCTATGCACGCAGCGTTGCGCTCTCCACTCCTGCCGATCCAGTGTTGCTCCGTATCGCTGCCAATGGGAGCAGTTACCACCTTGCACACGCCAGCACACCGGATACCGCGCTGACTGGCCCAAACGGTCCACTGCGCACCACGTTTGGCAGTGGCAGGGCAGAGGTGGCCGCGGGGCTATTGATTACCTCCAGCGCCTCTCGGGACATCACCTTTGGTCCGTTTGGGGGAGTGATGGACCCCGTCCCAACCATCTTTGTGTCCAATTCCGACAGTCCGGAGCGGGCGCAAATAGTTCTCGACCCCTTCACCGGGGACTTGACCGTTACTTATCAGTCACCTTGATGATCGACAAGAGTTCGGACCCCATGAAGGCCGATCACTCCTGAAGAGGCGCCTGATTCCATATCAGGGCGTCGGCGTGATGTTTCGCCAATTGGAGCGCACTTATGGCAACACCGAACGACAACACCTCACCAGCCTCTCCCTTTGCGCGATCGGCGTGGTGTGCTGCAATCGGCACAACACTTGCGGTTGCATCCGTTGCGCGCGCGCAATCTTCTGCACCCGGAGCAACCGGAAGCGCGCCCAGCACTGCGCCCGCGAAATCTCCAACGCCTGCGCCAGTCAGTTCAATATCTGTCAAAGGCGTTGCTGCCGCGGGTACCGCCGGTGCAGCGCAATCGGCACCTGCTCCAGCACCAACCGATGATCCAGGCGCGGACCCCACTGCAGAACTCAAACCGACCGTATGGGGTGTTCCTGGTCCAAACGCAGCGCAGGGTGGGGTTTCGACTCCCCTCACTGGGCCGGGCGGAAGACCACCATCACCAACGATGGAGCCACCAACAACGCCAGGCGCACCCGCGGTTTCTGGCGCTGCTGTGCCCGCCAGTCGCAAGCCCGACGCGAAAGTGGATGTCACCAGCGAGGGACGATTCTCACTGAGTGCGCAAGCGATTGATGTATCCAAGCTCTTGGAACTCATTTCCATCAAGGCTCGCCAGAACATCGTCGCCAGCGACAAGGTGCGTGGCGTTGTCACCGTGAACCTGTATGACGTGCCGCTTGAAGATGCGCTCAACGCCATCTTGAATGTCAATGGTCTGGCCTGGCGCCGCGAAGGCGATTTCATTTATGTAAAGACCCAAGGCGAAGTTGATGCCGAGCGCAATCGCGTTGCCCGCGTCTTTACGTTGCAATTTCTGTCCGCGGACGATGCAATCGCGTTCGTGAAGCCCATCTTGACCGAAGGCGGCTCGGCTGTTGCGCTCGGGAAAGTGGAGCCTGGCTATCAACCCACGCTTGAAAATGGTGGCGCGGACAGCTTTGCGTTCTCTGCCAAGGTCATGGTGAATGACTTCCCCGAGAACATTGCACAGGTACAGACTCTGATTGCTGAACTGGATACGCCACCGAAGCAGGTGCGCGTGGAGGCAACCATTCTGACTGTCAACCTCACTGATGACACCGCCTTTGGCATGGACATCTCTGTGGTTGGCAATATTGACTTCTCCAGTGTCACTTCACCGCTCTTGGCGTTTGATGATGTGAAGGACGGCTTGTTGAAGCCTTCAACTCCGTCGACTGCGTCGCAGGCGTCACTGTATCCATCAGCCACGGGCGCGCCACCGCCGACTGGCAAGGTGGGCATCATGACCAACGATGTAGCCATCTTCTTACAGATGCTTGATCAAGTGGTGGACACCACGGTGCTGGCGCGGCCCACGGTCACGGTGCTGAACCGGCAGCGTGCGCAGGTGCTCATTGGTGAGCGAATCGCCTACCTCTCAACCACGCAGACGCAGACAAGTACCACGCAGGAAGTGAAGTACTTGGATGTTGGTGTGAAACTGATTTTCCGACCATTCGTTTCGCCGGATGGCATGGTGCGGCTTGAACTTGCACCGCAGGTCAGTACCGCGCGCATTAAGGACATTGATGCTGCAGGTGGTGGTAAGGCGACCGTTCCTGATGAAATTTCCCAAGAACTTCGGACCAATGTTCGCGTGAAGAGCGGGCAAACGATCATTCTGGGCGGACTCTTCAAGGAGCAGTCGCAGGTCACGAACCGGCAGATTCCCGGCCTGGGCGACCTTGTTCCCGGTGCCTTCAGCGGCGCTTCAAGCCAGATGGTGAAGCAGGAAATCATCTTCCTGATTACCCCAACCGTGGTGGAAGATGCTCAGGACTACAAGGCCGGCGACATGGCGCTTCGAACATCAGAAGCAGCGCGCGTTGGTGGACGTGCGGGCTTGTTGCCATTCTCTGAATCGCACTTGGCGGGCAATTACCAGTTGCAAGCACTTGAAGCGTGGAAGGAAGGCGATCGATCCACTGCACTTTACTATGTGGATCAGGCTCTGCGAACGCAGAAGAATTCGCCTTCCATGATTGCGCTGCGTGAATCCATTCGTACCGATCACAAGGATCAGTATCGCACTGAGCTTGATGCCATTGACTTGCTTGATCCCACGCAGCGCCAGCCATTCAATGGGGTGCCGCTGTCTGACACCTTTAAGTACTCCAAGGGGTGGGTCACTCCGCCCAAGCCGGAGGACTTAAAGAAAGACATTCCGCCAACTGTAGATGACGACTACTCGCCGTTTGACCCACTCCCACTACCTGATCTTGAGGCGCCGGTGTTGCCCCGTGAATCTGGTCGGGAGAAGCCTGCGCGCCCAACTCAGGAGCCGAACCGATGAACCGTACATTCATTCACTGCCTATTGGCCGGATCACTTGCCACCGCCACGCTGTTTGCGGCGGGATGCGGCGCGCCGCGTTCGCAGCAGGTTCGTAACGAAGCACGCGGCCGTTATGACCGTGCCGGAGCGCAGATTGCGTATGACCAGGCGCGTCAATCGTTCCAATCGGGACAGTTTGAGCCAGCGCTTGGGCACATTGATCGCGCCATTGCTCGCTTCCCCAAGGAGTCCTCATACCAACTGTTGCGCGGGCGCATCCTGCATGAGATGACACGCATTGATGAATCGCGTGATGCGTTTCAAGCGGCTGTTGACCTTGATCCAAAGAAGCCAGAGCCGTACTACTTCTTGGGGATCGTGTACCAACGCTGGCGTGAGAATGACAAGGCACTTGAGTCATATGCCAAGGCAGCTGAACTCGAGCCCACCAAGATTCACTTTGTGGCAGCGGAAATTGAGATGCTGACGCTCATGGGGCGCCATGACGAGGCTGACGCGCGCTTGACGGCCGTTGAGAAGAAGTTTGAATTCAGCCCAGTCATTGACCGCTTGCGCGCGGATGTTTCCAAGATGCGCGGCGATGATGACCGTTGCGCGCAGCTGCTTGAGCGTGTATCCATGCGTGAAACAGCGTCGCCAGAATTGATCGAAGAGCTGGCGTTTGCTCGCTACTCCAAGGGCGATTGGAACGGCTCCATTGCGGCGCTTGAAGATCCAGTGCTCGCTAGCCGTATCGGTCGGCCGGACCTTGTTCGATTGAAGGCGCGCAATCTCATCTTGGTGAGCCGTCCGGACGAAGCTCGGGACATCTTGCTTGCCATTCAGGACGACAACGATCCACACGGGCGCACGATGTTGCTCTTGGGCCACGCGGCGTGGCGCATCGGTGATTGGGGACGGCTCCGTGAGTGCGGCGAAGACTTAGTGCGACGTCACCCGGAGATGGCAGACGGTTACATGTTCCTTGGGGCCAGCGCACACAATGCGGGCCACTTGGACGAGTCTTTGGCGATGTTTGAGCAGGCAGTTGCCCGCGAGCCAGAGCGTGCAGTGGCGCAGAAGCTGCTGACCACGGTGAGTGCCATCCATGGCGCGCCTGGAAAGACCGTTCCGAATAGCGCCTCCGCTGGCACGTTGCGCAGCGAGGCTCCGTAATTCCACCGTTGGGCACAGTGCGTAAGTGGATCCGTCGGACAGTTCTGAGCGTGGGTTGCTGCGTTGCGGCACTGCTGGCAGTTACTGCGTACGGGTGGTGGATTGATCCGCGCATCATTGTCATTCCGTTGCGCCAAGTTGCATACATGCGGCTTGATGTCGCATCGCGCCTCATTACTGTTGATGGCTATGAGTGGCCGTACCTTGACGCGGGACCTGCAGACGGCCCGGTGTTGCTGCTCTTGCACGGGTTCGGTGCAAGTAAGGACGCCATGATGGAGCTTTCGGCGCCGTTCGCCAAGCATGGGTGGCACACCATTGCGCCGGATCTACCAGGCTTCGGCGCTCACCCGTATCACGAAGGTGAGCACCATGATGGTGCGTTTTACGCGCGCTCGGTTGATTCGTTTATGACCGCGATGGGGATCAAGCATGCCACCATGGTTGGTTCTTCCATGGGCGCGGCGATCGCATGCGAGTTGGCTATCGAGTTCCCGCAGCGAGTGGACGGGCTGATCATGCTTGCGCCCGCCGGTGTGCAGGCGCCAATTGTCAATGACTTCATGCGCCGCGTTGCCGATGGTGCAAATCCACTTGACATTGCCAGTAGCGAGGATTTTGATCGTGTGATGAACTTGGTGTTTGTGCGGCCACCCGCGGTGCCAGCGCCGTTTCGTCGTTGGTTTGCCGATATGGCAATCGCCCGTCGCCCGCAGACATTACTGATTGTGGAGGCCATCAAGCCGTTTCTGAGTGATGGACTGCGCGGTCGCATGGGTGCGGTGGGTGCGCCGACGTTAGTGGTGTACGGCACAGCCGACGCGGTGACCGACCCATCCATGCTCAGTGTCTTTGCATCAGAAATGCCACAGGGACGCACGGCGCTGATACCTGGTGCTGGTCATGTTGTATTCGGGGATGACTTCGCCGGCACTGTGCGTGCGATGCGTGAATTCCTGGAGTGGGCTGGGCTCGAGCGGGACTCAGTCGCCTTGCACCGATGACGCTTTGGACTGGCTGGCGGCTTCTGTGTCCGCAGGGGTTGTTTCCGTGCGCATGCGCTGCTTTGGTCCAACATCAACTGGTGCGGTGATTCGGTCAATCCGCGAAGCGAGCGCGGACATTCCGACTGGTGCAGTGGCCTTGCCGTCAAGAATGTCCCACTCGGTGATATCTGCGCCGTACGCAGCAACATTCGCTTCGTGATCGATCTTGAAGCCGATGCTTCCAAGTGCGCACGTTCCGTAGACGCCGCCGGCGACAGCCCAAACGCGCACTTGATCGCGTTTCTGAACCGGATCGCTGGTGCGGCTATACGCCTCACCGAATGCACCCTGCGCTTGCGCCAGGAAGTAGCTGCCGTCAGCAACAAACTGATCAAGGGCTGCATCGGTGGAGAACACGATGACAACGCTGCGTCCTTCGCCGCCAATTGTCAGGCCAACTCCGAAGCCTTGCACCTTGATGGCGCACGGCGCGGACCAGCCAGTGCTGGTGCGTCGCAGTAAGAGCCCATCACCACCCGCGCCGCTGATCACTAGTCCAGCTTGGGTTTCGTCGACGATGGCAATACCGCGTGCCTCGCGGAAGATTTCCGAGTCCACTGGATTCGGCGACGACTGCACATGCGAGAGCGTGCCGATCGAGTCAGTGATTCGTGACTGCATGGTGGGTGCATCGCAGCCGCACAGTAGGGTGGCGATGACGGTTCCGACAGCGAAGCGCGAGTCCATGCGCATGGCGTTCTCCTAAAAAGGTTGGGTGCTGTTCGGATATCGGCAAGTTCTGCCGGATTCCTTCAGCGAAAGCGCGAGCCAGGGGGCCTGACAGCGGAGCTACTTGCCGCCATCCTTCTTACCGCCATCCTTCTTGCCGCCGGTGATGGCGTCGCCAATACCCTGCAGCAATCCCCCAACGGCATTTCCGCCCTTCGAGGCGGCCTCACTCATCATGTTGACCGCCGAGGCGCCCAGTCGACCGCCAGACCGAACAGCCCCGTTGATGGGGTCGCGCAGCACTGCCGGCAGGTTGTTGCCGGATTCGGCCATGACCGCCACCACCACGGCTTCAAAGACCTGCCCAACCAGCTGTTCCGCGAGCCCCTTGCCCGCGGTCTTGCCGTCAATGTTCTTCACCTCCACCCGGTTCAGATGGACGGCTACCGGAATGTCGCCAACAATCTTTGATCGCTCGGTGTAATAGACATTCACATCTTCCAACAACAGTGCACGGAGCAGGAGATCCATGCCGGGCGTCGTCTTTGTTTCGGCGGCCTTGGGCTCGCTGGTCTCGCCCTTGGAGAGATTGGCAACCACGTCTGCCACGTTGTTTCGATCTCCGTCACGGATGAACCAAATCGAAACTTTGCTCAGTGCCACACTGTCCACGATGAGTTTCTGACTGTTGCTTTCGCCAGAGACGCGCACGGCGATGCTTCCGGCGTTGAGGAGCA
>DBCE01000248.1:0-776 GCA_002292895.1 Phycisphaerales bacterium UBA966 | reverse complement strand
AAGACATCCAGGTGCACCGAATCAATTTCGACGTTCACGCCCAAGAGTCGGCTGGCAACGCTGCGCGCAATTGATGCGGCAATCACGTCGCGCGCAAACCATCCGATGGCAGCCAACGCCACCAACGAAACAACACAGATGATCGCAATGCGTCGAACGGGATGGCTAGTAGTCATGGCGCGTAGGTTAGTACGTGCGTCGGACCGCGGTCAATGGAGCAAAGCATCAACCCGCAGCCGCGTGTGGGGGAGCCTGATCCGGAAACCGATTCAAGATCTCGCTCGCCATGTCATCTGGGCGACGGACGATGGAGCATTCAGTGGCACCAGGAGCAATCGCGTGCCGAATGGCTGAAATCAATGCACGTGCATCGACTGGCTTGCACAGGTAATCGTGGCAGCCGGTCTCCAAGCACTTTTCCCGGTCGCCTGCCATGGCATGTGCGGTGAGCGCAATGATTGGCGTGCGTTGGCCAGCCGCGGTCAGTCGGCGCACCGCTTCATAGCCGTCCATGACGGGCATCTGCATGTCCATCAGGATCACATCATGTCGGCTCATGCGTGAGGAATCCTGAACCCGTTCAATGGCTTTGGCGCCGTTGTCGACAATTTCCACATTTGCCCCAGCGCGTTCCAGGTGAAATCGAATCAGTCGTTGATTGTCAATTCCATCTTCAGCGAGCAAGACGCGAATACCAGAAAGTGGCTGCCGAACCGCGGATGGAAGTCGAAGCGTGCTACTTCCTTCCTTTGCTTCGTTGGAACGGAGGCGCGCCG
>DBCE01000183.1:3611-3733 GCA_002292895.1 Phycisphaerales bacterium UBA966 | reverse complement strand
AGAGCGCGTTGCGGTGGCCAGTGACGGGGAGGCTCCGCGATGAATGAAGTTCATGACGATCTGGATGCACCGGCACCGGGATCGATCTCGTTTGGTTTGTGGAAGCGAATCATTGGTACCGC
>DBCE01000183.1:293-3497 GCA_002292895.1 Phycisphaerales bacterium UBA966 | reverse complement strand
GCGGCCATGATTGATGAGGCGATTGCACATGGCATGGGAGAACGATTCATGTGGCTGGCGGGCGCATGGGCGGCGCTGGCTTTGTGCTTTGGCGCAGGGGTGTTTCTCTTCATCCGTGCAGCCGGCCGCATCAGCGCGGGGCTGGCGTTCACGCTGCGCGAGCGAGCGTTTGCACGGCTCCAAGAGCTGCAATTTGGCTACTTTGACCGCCGCCCGACCGGATGGTTGGTCTCGCGGGTCACCTCCGACTGCGGCAAGGTGAGCGGCATTGCTCCGTGGGTGATTCTTGACACTTTCTGGGCAACCACCATTGTGAGTGGCAGCGCGGCGTGCATGCTGTGGCTCGATTGGCGCGTGGCGGTGTGGATGATTCTGCTGCTACCCCTGCTGGCGGCGCTGGCGGTGCTGTTTCAATCGCGACTTCTCAAGAGTTCACGGTTGGTGCGGCGGACAAATTCACGCATCACGGCGTTTCTCTCTGAAGGCATTGCTGGCGTGCGGACTACTAAGAGTCTTGCACGTGAAGGCGCCGCAGACGCTGAGTTTGCTGTCTTGACGACCGAAATGGAAGTGCATTCCATGCGGAATTCATTCCAGTCCGCAGTGTTTGTGCCGGTGGTGACCAGCGCTTCGTTCCTTGGTGTGGCGATCGCCTTGTGGCGTGGTGGGCTGCGCGTGGAGACGGGCGAGATGTCGGCCGGAACGCTGGTTGCATTGATGCAGTACGCCCTGCTCTTCACGTGGCCGATCATTGATGTTTCGCAGCGAGTGGTTGACTTGCTGTCCGCGCAGGCTGCAGCGGAGCGCGTGCAGTCGCTCATTGATACGGTGCCCACAATCAGTGATTCGGACGCGGTGCGTGCGCAGGCTAAGGATTTTAGTGCGGCGCGAATCACGCGCATCACCTTTGAGAATGTCAGCTTTGAATATGTGGCAGGCGAGCCGGTATTGAGTGATTTCAGCCTGGAAGCGCGGGTTGGCGACACCATTGCGTTCGTCGGCCCAACCGGGGCTGGAAAGTCCACGGTGGTGAATCTGGCCGCGCGGTTCTATGAGCCAACTGCTGGACGGATTCTGCTTGACGGCGTGGATATGCGCGAACGGCCGCTTGCGTGGCATCAGGGGCGCTTCGGTGTGGTGCAGCAGTCGCCATGGCTTCGGAATACTTCCATCTTGGAGAACATTCGCTACGGGCGCCTTGACGCCACTGACAAGGAAGTGAAGGCTGCCGCGGCGGCAGTGGGCGCGGACTCGTTTATTGATGGTCTTGAGGGCGGTTGGGGATTTGTAGCCGGTGAAGCGGGCGGACGGCTCAGTCTTGGGCAGCGGCAACTCATTGCATTGGCGCGCGCGTTCCTCAAGGATCCAGATGTGTTCATCTTGGACGAGGCAACGTCCAGCGTTGACAGTGAAACAGAACGCACCATTCAGCGTGCGGTCGACCGTGTCCTTGACCATCGAATTTCATTTGTGATTGCGCACCGACTCAGCACCATTCGCCGGGCGACGCGCATTGTGATGGTTGACGGCGGGCGGATCGTGGAGAGCGGCACCCATGCGGAACTGATGCGTGCGCGCGGCAAGTACCACGATCTCTATGCGCAGCAATTTGTAGAAATGCGCGAGCGTGCGGTGCTCGATGTGCATGGCTAGCGCGAAAGCGTTGCTGCCGGACTGCTTGCGGACAAGAGCGCTTCTGTTGCGGCGCGTTCTGCTGCGGCCAACTCCTTGACTTCAGCGGAGGACTTCGCAAGCAACTCATCGGCGCGCGCAAGGGTTTCACGCGCCTTTGGATCGCCGAGCGTGGCCTGCGCGTGTGCAAGTAAGACGTATGCAAGCGGATCGCCGCCCTCGGTTTCGCGCACAAGCTGTTCGGCGATGGCGCGCGCCTGCGCGGCAGACTCTGGATCAACCGGAGGCGCAAGGCACGCGCGCGCGCAGCGCACCGCGATCACCGTTGCAAGCGGGCCGTTCGCCATGGTCAATGCACGACGCAGGTCGCGGCGCGCGGCGGGGATTTCGCCGATCTCCAGTTCAAGCGCGCCGAGATTGGCAAGGGACTCGGCATCGCCAGGGTCCACCGCAACAATGCGCGCGGCAATCTCACGCGCCTCGCGGAGACGACCAGACTTGGTGAGCCAGCGCACCCATTCGCGCAGGTAGATGCCGTTGCGCGGCGAGAGTTCAACGGCACGGGCGTAATCCGCCTCCGCGCCCGCAAAGTCCCCCATGAGTTCAATGATGCGTCCACGCTGCCAGTGCGGGCCAGGCGCGTTGGGCTCTAGCAGTAGCGCGGCGTTCAGCGCAGTGAGCGCCTCGGGCAGTCGGCCCTGCAGCCGGCGGACTTCGCTCATGTTTGACTGCACAGGCATGTCGATCGTGCCGGCAAGCTCCACGGTAATTTCTGCAAGGCGGGCTGCTTCGTCCAGGGCGCGGTCGCGCGCCGCGGTGTCGCCGGCGTCCATTGATTCTTGCACGCTCGTCAGCAACATGCTCACCAGATTGTTGGAAGCAAGCCAGGCGCGCGGGTTGTCTGCCAGCGTGGTGCGCCAGAGCGTCTCGACGTTGGCAAACTTCGCGGTGTGCCCGCGCGCGATGACGGCGAGCGATGCAATAAGCACTACTGCGAATGCCGAGCCGATGGCACACGGAACGCCGCGATCGTTGATGGCTCGCCATGCACGGACGAGGCAACACGCGGCTACCGGAGCCAGCACGGCACTTGCGGCGTAGCCAAAGTGATCGGCCACTGGTGCGAACCGCAGCGGATAGAGATTGATGAATCCGAGCGCCGGGAAAACGGCCGCCGAGTAGCAGAGGAATGCCACCATCGCGCCACGTACGCCGCGCCGCATGGAGATGATGGCCGCGACTGCTACTGAGAGGCCAGATGCCAATGCAAACCATGGAAGCCATACCGGACCGTCAAACGCCGGGTACACAAACATCAGACCACGCGGCCAACACCAGGTGCCCAGATAGAACCACCACGCTTGCGCTGCTTGCAGCAATCGGTCGAGGGCTGGTCGTGCAAACTCTGCTCCGCGCGCTCCGACGAATGTGGCTTCAACCCACGCGGTGAACAGTCCGAGTGCGATGCCGACTATGAAGAACGGGAGAACTAAGGCAAACAGTGATTGCGCGGAGTTGGCTGCCGGTACAGGGGTACGCGTGGAGTGCGTGAGCAGAGATTTCGTGGATGCG
>DBCE01000183.1:0-255 GCA_002292895.1 Phycisphaerales bacterium UBA966 | reverse complement strand
GGATGCGGAGGCAGCGCGGGCGGATTTCGCGAACGTAGGTGTCAACGTTTCTTCCGCCCACGGTTGCCACCACGCGATCGCGGCCATCGCCACGGGTACCGCCACCGCGGTGGTCTTTGAGAGCATGGCGAGTGCAAAGAGGACGAACGACGCGCCCCACCAGCCAGCACGCGCGCTGAACGGGCGCGTGTCTTGCAGGAATCGCACCCACGCCACAAGTGATGCCAGACTGAATGCCATGGAGAGAACGTTCTT
>DBCE01000202.1:1719-2594 GCA_002292895.1 Phycisphaerales bacterium UBA966 | reverse complement strand
TGACTTGGAATCCATGTCCGACGGGGGCGCGGTTGGTGGTGTTGTTGGAGAGCCCATATGCTGATGCTTGCCAACCGCCTTTCCAAGCAACTTCGCCACCTGCGTGGTTGGGCGAAGGCAAGTGGTGTTACTTGCTACCGGTTGTATGAGCGTGACATTCCTGAGTTTCCGGCGATCGTTGATTGGTATGACGGCGAGGCAGTGGCGTGGGTGTATCAGCGCACGCGCGATGACACGCCGGAGAAGGTTCGTGCATTTGAAGAAATGTGCGAAGGTGAAATACTTGATGGATTGCAGCTCTCTGGATCAAAGTTGCACATGAAGTGCCGCGGTCGAATTAAGGATCGCACGGAGCAATATGACCGCGTTGGTGACACGGGCATGGTGCGCACCGTGGAGGAGCAGGGGCTCAAATTCGAAGTGAATCTGAGTGATTACTTGGATACCGGGTTGTTCCTTGACCATCGCAAGACGCGTTCCATCATTCGCCATTACGCGGCAGGCAAACGCATTCTCAATCTGTTTGCGTACACCGGAAGTTTCACGGTGTATGCGCGTGCTGGTGGCGCGGCGGGTACCACTACCGTTGATATGTCGAAGACGTATCAAGACTGGACGCGGCGCAACCTGGAACTCAATGGGTTTGCTCTGGGGCCGGACCACCGGTTAGTCAAGGCTGATTGCTTGCAGTTCTTGCAAGCGGGCCCGGCCGCGGATGAGCGGTACGACTACATCGTGCTTGATCCGCCGACATTCTCAAACTCCAAGCGCATGGAGGCAGAGAGCTTTGCTGTTGACCGTGACTGGCCGCACTTGGTGGCGTTGGCCACGCAGTGGTTAGCGCCCGGCGGCTGGCTGTACTTCAGCAGCAACTC
>DBCE01000202.1:0-1648 GCA_002292895.1 Phycisphaerales bacterium UBA966 | reverse complement strand
ACAGTTCCCGATGACTTCCGAAATCGGCGCATTCACCGATGCTGGACGATCACTGCTGCGAAACCGGAATGAAGAACTCCGGGTTGGAAGGAAGGTTGGCAAACACGCCAAGGAATGTTCCCTTCTTCGCATCAAACTTCAGGATCTGTTTGGTGAGTCGACTGCCCACGTACAGGACGTGATCGCGGACGGCAATGGAACTTGCAGCACTGAGCCCGCCATCGCCGGGTTTCACAAGTTGACTGATGTTTCCGGTTTCAACAACCAGTTTCCACACGCAGTTGGCCTTGTTGTCGGTGACTAATAGGTCGCGACCATCGGCGGTAAACATCGCCTGAATTGGATGCTCCAGTCCGTTGGCAGCTGTCAATTCGCTGCGGACGTATCGGCCGGTGACGGGGTCGTGGACAGCGATCCGGGAGCGCTCGCGGTCACACACGTACAGCAACCCATCGGGACCGAACGTGAAGCCGCGCACTAACCCCAGCCCTTCCGGTGACTGCTGATTGTTGGGAACCACGGTGCCAGGCGCAAGCGTTCCGAATTCTTCAAGACCACTGGCAACCGGTAGTGGTTTGCCGGCGTTGCCACGACCAAGTCCGTGGTAGCGAGTGATGGTGTTGGTGTCTTGGTTGGAGGCATACAGCGAACCGTCTGGCCCAACATCAATTTGGTAGGTGTGCAACATCCCGGGATTTGCTGCGCCGCCAGAAATCCACGTGGCTTTATAGGGACGGATGCCAGTTCGATCATCGGGGGTGCCAAAGACGATCACCCGGGTGGATTCACGCTTGGCGCTCATCACGGCGAGGTCGCCGTTTCCAAGAATCTCCATTCCTCGTAACTCACTGAGTGGTGGTTCCTTGGCGGGGATGGGCCCAAGGATCGGCCCGATGACCTTGCCGCTTCCGTCGATGGCAAACACCTGTGCGAGAGCGCCGGCATCGCCGTGCACGGTGACGTACCAGTGCGGGGCGGTCAGGGCCAGTTCGTGCCCGTGCGCTCGGTCACCGGGAGCCAAAACAACGCCGTCGGCAACGGTTCCAGCGCGTTCCGCAGTGGCATCGCTTTCCGCCGCAGCGTGCTCCCGGAGGTGCTTGCCCTCCTCAATCAGGGGAAACACAAAGGGGATCGACAGCATGCCAAGGAGGGCGACTGCTGAAATAAATACTCCGATGGATGCTTCGCGCTTCATGTTTCACTTGCAAGATTACCGCCAAACAGGGACGATGCGTCTGTACATGGAGGTACGCATGACTCTCAACGATCGCATTGCATCGCTCGCTTCGCTGCGCCGGGGCGCAATTCCATTCATCACGGCGATTGCTGCACTTGTGCTGATTGCCGCATGTTCAGCGCGGACAACGGATGGCTCGCGCGGCCGCAGCGGCACCGACGCACTGGTTGCGGGTGCCAACGACCTGGGCCTGGAAATCGGCGATCGTCCCCGCGAGACGAGCGCTGCGGCCATGAGTGGCGGCAAGCACGAAGCGGAGAAGGAGCTATCGATTCTCGCCGGAGGCTCGTCGTCTTCGCACACTTCGTCCAAGTTGCCGGGGCCTGATGATTGGCGCGTCATCACTAATTCGCTCAGCCTGTTTCGTCATGCGCCGTATGTGACGGACTTGGTGCTGGGACTCATTTGCTC
>DBCE01000129.1:3503-4773 GCA_002292895.1 Phycisphaerales bacterium UBA966 | reverse complement strand
GAAGGTCTGCAAACCGAGAAAGAGTTTGCCGAGTTTGCCAAAGCATCACCCGGGCCACTGCTTGCCAACATGACGGAGTTCGGCAAGACCGCCGACATCTCCGCGGAACGATTCCAAGAACTTGGTTACCAAGTGGTGATCTACCCGCTCAGCATGATGCGGCTTGCCATGGGCGAAGTGACCCGCGGGCTAGCCGCGCTCAAACGCGATGGCAGCGTGCGCGAAATCTTGCCGCGCATGCAGACCCGCAAAGAGCTGTATGAGCTCTTGGGCTACACGCCAGGCGATCAGTGGAACTACCCAAACGACCGGTAAATCCGCGCCGATTCAGTTAGTTCACCACGATGTCGTAGTTCAACTGCGTGGGATCAGCGGCGCTGCGGTACCAAGAAATTCCCACATCGTTGGGGCGCAGGTTGCGCGTGCGCAACATCGGCGGCATGGGCGATTGCTCCTCAAGCTTCTTTGCTTTCGTACCTTTCGGCGGTTTGTTGGCAACGAATTCGATGGTGACTGGCTTGGTGTTCACCTCGTCATCAGGAACAGCAAAGTTAGCGTCATCAGCAGCATCAAGTTTCGTCACGTAGCCGTGCGAACTGCTGGTGTATTGAAACTTGGCGTCGCGCATGGCAACGCGTAACTCCGCAACGTCCTTGGGGCGACCGCCCTTTGACCAGATGTCGCGCAAGCCTTCGGCTAAGAACTCCAATCGCCCACGCGCCGCAACGTATGCGCCAGGCTTGGCAACCTTGGCGTACTCCTTCCATCGTGCTTCAAAGCGCTGCACGTCTGACTCTGCTGCCAATGAAAACGCTTTGCGCATGGCGTCAAATGGCTTGGTGCCATCATTCAACAGCTTCAGCATGGCGGTAAACGAGGTGCCGTATCTGCCATCTTCGCCATAGACCAGAAACTGCACCATCGACCAACTTTGCATGTATTGCAGGCCCGCGCTGCCATTACGGACATTGCCGTTCCAGCGCTGATCATCCATCTGCAGGAGATCCATGAATGGAATGTATTTCTCTTGATTGACAGCCTTGCGAACTTGGTCAACCACTTGCGGGCTCGCTTGGCCAATGATGACCGATGAGCCTTCGACGACCGCCTCGCCAAAAAACTCTGCGAGGCCTTCGTTGAGCCACGGCGGCATTTCATTCCCAAAGAATGCGTATGCAAACTGATGGAATCCTTCGTGCTGAATCACATGCTCAACGCGTTGCTTGGGAAGTCCTTCCACCCAAAATGCCAAGCCCGCCCCGCGTGGACT
>DBCE01000129.1:2056-3398 GCA_002292895.1 Phycisphaerales bacterium UBA966 | reverse complement strand
TCGGGCGAACGCTTGCGAAGACCCGACTGCGCGATGAGCTGCTTGGTGAACTCGCCGTACATGGTGTCAAGGTGATCCGCGTACTGCTTGGTCTGCGCAGATCCAAGGTCACTGCGAATGGTGTAGTAGCGGCTGTTCGGAAGTTTCTTTCCGAGTGCGGGTGCGGTGCGATCCCACCATGTGCCAACGGCCTGTTGCGGAACACTGCTTGCGCCAAGCAATACTGCGAACAGCGCCAAGGCGGCGACGTTCATCACTCGGACGGCACCACGTTGCAGGCTTGTCCGGGGTGTTGCAGGCACAAATTCAGGATAGATGGAGGATTCCCAGAGTCGCAGTTGCCCGGCGGGAAGTAAGCCTTTACCGGACTCTCCGGTCATTCCGGGGCAATTTCTCCAAAAAGACTTGGCGCCAGACTTGCAACACGAAAATTCCGGTGCATACTCTCGGTAACCCTTTCTTCGGAAGAAGGGAGCCGTGAAAAGGGCCAGCAACCACTCTGGTGGTCTGAGGTTTGTTTGATTAGGGAATAAGGGCCCGACTCAAACTGCTAAGGGACACTGGGAAAAGGGAACTCTCGTGTTTCGTTCGCTCAGAAATGAGCGTCCGCCACAAGTACTACCAGCCTGGGTGCGAGGGATTGAAGGGAAAGGGAGACCGGCCGCGAACTCTAGAAAAGGGCGCGGCCGAGTTTCTTTTTAGGGCTTTTTGCGCCGGTGTGCATGCTTAAAGCGCCCGCGCCCATCCCCGTGACCACGCCCGCGCCAACGTGCACCCCAAAGCTGCGTCGATCCGCCCTCGCTTCTCACCCAAGATGCTGACCGATCCGAGGGAACGAATGCGAGGAAGCATCCGTATACTTCCCGATTCGCGATCGGAGCGCTGTTTCTGCGCCCCCGTTCGCGGACCCAGGAGCCCCAGACGCGATGATTGACCACACGATGCCTTCGGTCCGCCGAGTGCCTGTTGGCGCCAGGTTTGCACGACTCGTCACCAGCGCCGCATGTGGCGCTGCGATGCTTGTGTCTGCGGCCCACGCCCAGTCAACAAAGCCAGCGGCACCCGCAACGACAACGGTCGCCACGCCGGTGACCACTGCTGCCCCCGCCGCCGCCAAGTCCGTCGCCGATACCCGCAAAGACGCGATGGCTTCCCTGGAAGCCCGCTACGTGTGTGGCCCAGCCTCCGCTGACGAATTTGGACTTCGCATTGTCTGGCAGACCGAGCCACTGGTCACCAAGGATGCCGTCCTGCACATCGTGAACGCCTCGCCAGACAGCGTCTGGTTTGGCGACAGCAGCGGCAGCATCGTCCGCTTGCGCCGCGACAACGGCGAAACCGT
>DBCE01000129.1:0-1981 GCA_002292895.1 Phycisphaerales bacterium UBA966 | reverse complement strand
CACAATGACAACGTCTATGTAGTGACCGAGCTTGGCTCCGTGATCATGGACGCCGCCACCGGCAACCTCTTGAAGCGCACCCGCTTCTCGCAGCTGCCTTCAAACGTTCCAGCGATCTATGGCCAGACCATGATCTACGGAACCAACACCGGACTGGCAAGCTGGTTCCTCTACTCCACTGGCTACAACTGGCGCGCTACCACGCTCGGTGGCCATGTGGTGGCTCCGGTGACTGTCACCGGCGACGTTGCCATCGTTGGTTCCACCAATGGAACCGTCTTGGCGATGGATGCGCCGTCAGCAGGAATCCGCTGGTCTCGCAAATTGTCAGCTGGCGTGGAAACGCCGATCGCTGCCGATTCGCAGGCGTGCTACGTGGCAAGCCACGACCAAAGCCTGTGGGCGTTTGATCAGATGCGCGGTCGCGTTCTGTGGCAGTACTTCACGCAGACCTCCTTGCGGAATCCCCCAGTTCGTATCGCTGATGGTCTATATCTACAGATCCCCGGCGAAGGCCTGGTGAGCTTCACCCCGCTTCCCAACAACAAGCCCGACGGCGAGGTCCTCTGGAAGAGCAAGGCCCCTGGCAACATCATTGGACGCATGGATACCAATGTCATGGCCTGGGATCGAGCCACCCACACGCTGAGTGCGGTTGATGTCGGCAATGGTCGCATCGTCCACCAAGTCGTTCTGCCAAAGGTGCAATCCATCCAGTTCTTCCCGATGATCGACGGCGACGTCTTCATCGCTTCCAAGGACGGAACTGTGGAGCGCTTGGAGTCGCTCACTCGTAAGCCACGCAACACTGGCGGCGATGTACAGAACGCCGAGCCAACCTCTGCTCGAACCACCATCGTTGCTCCGGCTGTTGGTGGCGCATCATCCAAGCGCCCGGGCTGATCACATCGTGAGTGAACACATCCGCATCCGCCGTGCTCTGATTTCCGTGAGCGACAAATCAGGGCTCGTGGAATTTGCACGCGAATTAGCGGCGATGGGCGTGGAAATCATTTCTACTGGCGGCACTGCGGCAGCCCTTGCCAAGGCTGGGATTGCCGTGTTGCCCATCGAAAGCGTCACTGGGTTTCCAGAGATGATGGATGGGCGCGTCAAGACGCTGCACCCCAAGGTGCACGGTGGACTGCTCGGCGTACGCAACAACCCAGAACACGTAGCGGCCATGACCGCGCACAGCATTGTGCCGATCGATCTCGTCTGCGTCAATCTCTACCCGTTTGAAGCAACGGTCGCCAAGCCCGGCATTGCAGAGCATGACGCTATTGAGAACATTGATATTGGCGGGCCATCGATGCTGCGGAGTGCGGCAAAGAATTTTGAGAGCGTGACGGTCGTCACTGACGGTGCGCAGTACCCACGAGTCATTGCCGAGATGCGCGCCAATGCCGGCGCCACCACCATGGCACTGCGCCGCGAATGTGCACAAGCCGTCTTTGCACGCACCGCTGAATACGACGGGGCGATCGCGCGCTGGATGAGCACTGCGGGCTTTGCGCATGCGGCGGCAGCAGACGCAGACGCCGCGCAAATCTTTCCGCGCCAAGCGAATATTCGGCTCGAACTTGCTGACGAACTTCGTTACGGTGAAAATCCTCACCAGCGCGGCGCGGTGTACGCGGATCGTTCGTTTACCGGGCCAAGCGTGGTGGGCGCGCAGCTCTTGCATGGCAAGCCGCTTTCGTACAACAATTTGCTGGACGCAGCGGCAGCTTTGGAGTTGGTGCAAGACCTGCACGCACAACGCCCCGCCTGCACTGCCTGCGCGGTGATTAAGCACACGAACCCGTGTGGCGCTGCGATCGCTGATTCGGTGCTTGCGGCATTCGAACACGCATGGAGCGGTGATCCCATGGCTGCATTCGGCGGCATTGTCGCGTTCAGCAGCACCGTGGACGTAGCGACCGCCGAAGCGATGGCGGCAGGCGAGCGATTCCTTGAAGTAGTCATTGCACCGGGCTAT
>DBCE01000070.1 GCA_002292895.1 Phycisphaerales bacterium UBA966 | reverse complement strand
GACGCAGGCTTCAGGCCCACGCGATGCGGCAGAAGGTCGAGCAGCACGCATGCCAGATCGCTGCGGTGCTCGTTCAGCAGGGCGATTGCTCGATCGACATCGTTGAATGGAATAATAACCACATCGTCCATCGCCGATTGCGGCTGCCCATGCACCAATGCCACGCGATTGGGGTGATCGACACTTCCCCAGTTGGCAGGTGACGAGCCTTGGCTCGTTTCGACATAGTCATAGGCACCGTGGTAGGCGCCTTCTACTTTCGCAATCTTTGGGCGACCCGTGAACGCGCGCGCCGCCTTTAGCGCGGCCATCACGGCTTCGGTGCCGGAATTCACGAAACGAATCTGATCAAAGCCCGCGCTACGCGAGCAGATGTGCTCCGCATGCAGAACTTCCTGCTCAGTGGCCATCATGAAGGCGCTGCCACGCGCAAGTTGCGCGGAGACAGCCTCAACAACGGGCCCATATGCGTGTCCATGGATCAATGAGGCGACGTTGTTAGCGAAGTCGATGCGGGTGACACCATCGATATCAGTGACGCGGCAACCTTTGCCGTACGCCACATAGGGTGGAACCGATGACCACAGCACGGTGTTGCGGCTGACACCGCCGGGCATCACCTTCTTGGCGCGTTCAAAGAGTTGCGCGCTGCGGCTGGTTGCTGGAGTGGTTGCGCCCGTGGTGGAGTTGGTGGTCAATGGAGTTTCCTCACTTGCGAGCGTGTTTGGTAATGATCGGCGCACCGGTGCGCTCTTGCACAAAGTCAAAGGCTATGCCGGGGGCGAGTTCCACAAGCGCAAAGCCGCGCTCGGTGACATCAATGACCGCCAGATCTGAGTAGATACGCGTCACTACGCCGCGGCCAGTGAGCGGGTAGGTGCAGTGCTGGACAAGCTTCGGCTCGCCTTCCTTGGTGACGTGCGTGGTCATGACAAACACGCGCTTCACACCAGCCACCAAGTCCATAGCGCCACCGACGGCGGGAATCGCGTCGTCAGCACCGGTAGACCAATTTGCCAGGTCGCCGTTGGCGGCTACTTGCAGCGCGCCGAGCACGGAAAGATCAAGATGTCCGCCGCGAATCATGGCGAAACTTGTTGCTTGGTCAAAGAACGCAGCGCCCGGCATCATGGTCACGCGGCGCTTGCCGGCGTTGATGAGTTCCGGGTCGCTCTCGCTTGCGGCGGGTGAGGGACCCATGCCAAGCAGGCCGTTCTCGGTGTGATAGATGAAGGTGCGCCCCTCGGGCACATGGCTTGCGACAAGCTCAGGGATACCAATTCCAAGGTTCACATAGGAACCGTTCGGAATGTCCTGCGCGAGGCGCTTGGCGATTCCGTCGCGCGTCCAACCGTTGGCAGTGGCGCTGGTCATGGGTAACTTGCTCCCGCTTCGTTGAGCGCAGATTCAAGTGCTGGCGACGGCACATGCACAACGCGGTCCACAAAGATGCCAGGGGTGACGATCGCTTCTGGATCGAGGGCGCCAGCTTCAACAACTTCCGCGGCTTGCACAATGGTCACCGTTGCGGCGGTGGCCATCATGGGCGCAAAGTTTCGCGCGGTTCGGTGGTACAGAACGTTCCCGTGCGTGTCGGCTTTGCAGCCCTTGATCAGCGTGAAGTCTGCGCGAATGCCGTACTCAAGTACATGCTCGCGGTTGTTGAACACGCGGGACTCTTTGCCTTCCGCGAGCGGCGTTCCCACTGCGGTTGGCGTGTAGAACGCCACAATTCCAGCGCCGCCAGCGCGGATTCGCTCTGCGAGTGTTCCTTGCGGGACCAGCTCGAGTTCAATCCTCCCCGCTCGATACAGATCGGGGAACACCGTTGAGCCAGCGGTCTTGGGGAACGAGCAAATGACCTTACTGACGCGCTCGGCACGCAGCAGCGCGGCGAGTCCAACCAGGCCAGTGCCGGTGTTGTTGCTCACCACGGTCAAGCCCCTCGCGCCCTGATCGATCAGGGCATGAATGAGCTCGATTGGACTTCCTGCTTCGCCGAAGCCACCAATCATGACGGTCGCGCCATCGAAGATGTCGGCGACCGCCTCGCGGGCGCTACCAACGCGCTTATCGATCATCGGCAGGACGGTGTTGGTGATGTCGCGTGCGTGACACGTGCGCTCTTGACGCGCGAGTAGTCAAACAGACCGGCCTCGTCATACAGGACGCGATCCGCGTAACCGTCAAACCACAACGCCTCTGGATTGCGACCGACGATGCAAATCTTGCCCTTGTCTTTGGCGGAGCCAGAGTTGCGCATGATCTTGAATATGACAACTCCGTTCTCGCTGCCCTTGAGACCAGGAATCGGTTCATTGGTCACGGCGCACACTTCGGTCTTGCCCTTGTAGTGGGTAATGGAAAGTCGTGCGTGGCTTTCAACGCCGGACAGACCCTTCTGCGATTCGTTGAGGATTTTCCACACGGTCTCAATGGGCGCATTGAAGGCGCGGTAGGCGATGATGTCGCGACCGCAGAAGAAGTAGTGATTCTCGCCGCCCGCGCGCTTGAATTCGCGTTGCAAGATGCGCAGCGCATCGGGATCGTCGTTGATGCCCTTCATGATGGGCGTTTGATTCTCAACGCTGAGCCAGCCGCGCGACACCAGGCGCTGCATGGCAGCACCGGTGGCAGGCACCCACTGCAAGAATCCCTTGTCATTGTGGATGTATTTGCCGTCAGCGTCCTTGGCCAGGAATTCGTCGGGGTGTTCAAAGTGCACCACAATGTGCAGGCCAACGTCTGGGTACGTCTCATGGAATCGATCAAGCATGGCCACAAACGCTTCGTCAAATCGGTCAGGATAGAACGCCATTTCCTTGGTGCCGATGCGAATCGACTCAACGCCCGCCTCTGCGAGCGCGCCAAGCCATGCCGCGATTTTTGAGTTGTTCAACACCATCGGATCGCCGCCCGACATGAGGACCTCGCGAAGTTTTTCGCGACCACAGGTTGGGTGGCGTCCACCGTTTGCAGCAACTTCAGAGTTGAAGCGTTTGATGAACTCGGTCACCTCGGGAATGGTGGCCATGCCCTTCTTGGCAATGGTTCCGTCTTGACGGGTGATCTCCTTGCGCGCGATCAGTTCCTCGCGGTAGCAGAAGCGGCAGTGCGCTGAGCAAGTGGAGACGACGTACAGAAGACCCATCTCATACTTGTGCAGCATGCCCTCGACCGGGCTGTAGTCCATTTGGAAGCCGGGGTCTTCGGAACCCGCCAGGTCCATGGTTTCCGCGGGGTCCGCCTTGACGATGCGGCGGATCGGCGCGCTGGTCTTGGCGAGTTCAAAGTAATGCCGCGTCACCTTCACTGGCATGCGCTTCTCAAGGTCGCGATCGGTTCCCTTGAGGACGCGCAACTGCACGAGTTCGTTCGACGAGTAGAGCCCCAACATGTCCGCGGGTGCCTTTTCATCAAGAAACGGCGCGAGTCCATTGATGATGTTGCGCTCGTGGCGCGTGTCTTCAACTGTGTCCAAGAACGCCTGCTGGCGCGCGGTGGTGGCATATTCCGTCGACATGGTTTGATCCTCGAATGGGTTCTGCAGCTGAAAGTTGCTTGCAAATTTAAGCATAGCTGATAGATCCACGAAACCCAATCAAAAACCGCTTATTGGTCTTTATGCCTTCGAACAGCGTTTCGTGGCATCAGGTGGAGCGTCAGGGCGCTCATCAGGGCGCAATGTGCGGCGATGATCCGTATGAATCGATCACTCCCACTGTGCGCTATCGCTGCCGGCAATGACGTCGGTTGCCTTGCAACTGGGGCAACGCACCTTGGCGTCGAGGCGCACGGTTCCGCCGCAACTGCATTTCTGTGTCTTGGTGACTTGCTTCTTGCTGCGACCGCCGTGCAGTGGCCATGCATGCGCAGCCCCGCACGTGCCACAGTGGGCCATCTTGGTGAACGTGCCACGTCCGCTCATCCATGAAAACGAGGAATCGCAAGCGCCGCACCGGTAGTTCACGATTTGTCCCAT
>DBCE01000051.1:2342-2526 GCA_002292895.1 Phycisphaerales bacterium UBA966 | reverse complement strand
GCGGCGAGATTTCGTAAGAACGAAGGATCGCTCCGCGTACAACCGCTCCATCAGTTGTTCGGTTGATTCCGGCAGCGTCGTGTCGATGCCGCGCGCGGCGATGTGCAACATGGTGATCATGGAGTGGTAGTCATCAATGCTGACGAACTCTTGCCCCACCCGCGCTGGCAGTGCGCCGGCAGCA
>DBCE01000051.1:1528-2302 GCA_002292895.1 Phycisphaerales bacterium UBA966 | reverse complement strand
GTCCACCATGTTGTGATAGTTGCCCAGGGGTAGGCAAATACACGTGGATTGGTATCCGTAACAGGCGAACGCGCTCGCTTCGCAGCCGCCGCCTGCCATCAGCTTTCGCTGCCACTTGAATGCGGGATTCTGCTTGGATTCCGCGCTAAAGAGGTGTGCCAAGTGATTGGTGAGACTGGGGCTGAAGACGCTGATTCGGTCGCCTACACGGCAAATGGCGCCGGCGCCGATCGGGGAGTCGTTGGGGAAACTTCGCGAGTTCTCTAGGCAGAGGAGGCGCGCATCCTTGGGGATCCAGGCATTGCGAGCGACATGAATGGCGCCCACGAATCCAACTTCTTCCGCGACGGTGAATAGCAAGCCAACATGTCCGCACTGATCGTTGTTGAGCAGTTCTTCGAATGCGCACAGCGCGGCAGCGACCGCAGCGAGGTCATCGCATGCATCAGTGTGAATCAAACCGTCACGAATCTCTGCGCGCGGAAATTTCCAGCGGGCAATGCAGCCGGGAACAAGCCACGCGGGCGGGGTGGAAGTGGACGGACTGGTATGTGTTGCAATTTCCGCGGTGATTTCTTTGAATGGCTTTGCATCCGCGGCGAGCGTCTTGATGACTGCCTGTGCCCGCACATCGCCGGGGCCAATGACTTCAATGTCAGCGCCAACAAAGTACGGATCGTTCACGCCTCCGCGGAAGGCCGCGTGGATGGTTGTGCCGTTGACAGCCGTGACAACAAACGCGGGGTGATCAAGATGCGCGGTGATGATCAATAG
>DBCE01000051.1:0-1430 GCA_002292895.1 Phycisphaerales bacterium UBA966 | reverse complement strand
TGGCATGCTTTGCAAGCCACCGATCGATGAATGCCATGACGGCGGTCTCATGCCCGGCCGCCGTGGGGATTTGCGTCACTTCCAACAGGAGGGCTTCTCGCGCTGCACGGATTTCAGGGGTTAGCGTGGTCATGGGGGCGCTGAATGGTATTGCCATCCCGGGCACCCGCTTCGCCTAACCTGTTCACCCTATGCCGCTTTGCCCGATCCCCGAAATTCTTGCAGACCTCCGCGCCGGGAAGGCGATCGTTCTTGTGGACGACGAAAACCGTGAGAACGAAGGCGACTTTGTTGTTGCTGCGGAGTTTGTGACGCCGGAGATGGTGAACTTTCTGACCCGCATCGGGGGCGGATATTTGTGCGTGAGCCTTGATGGTGAAACCTGTGATCGCCTGGACTTGCATGCACAGACGGCAAGCAATACCAGCCTGCGCGGCACGCCATTTACCGTGAGTATTGACGGGCATCCGCGGCACGGAGTTGGCACCGGAATCAGTGCCAAGGATCGGGCCAAGACCATTCAGATGCTCATTGATCCGGCCATTCGTCGCGATGACTTTGTGCGACCGGGCCACATCAATCCACTGCGCGCGCGCGATGGCGGAGTGTTGGTTCGTACTGGGCAGACCGAGGGCAGCGTGGATTTATGCAGGCTGGCCGGATTGAAGCCAGCAGCAGCGATCATTGAAGTGGTGCGCGAAGATGGGGAGATGGCCCGCGTTCCTGATTTGGAACGCATGTGTGCGCAGTATGGATTGAAGATGTGCAGCGTTGAGCAAATCATCCGGCATCGACTGGGTGGTGAAGGCTTGGTGCGCCGTGTTGATCCAGTGCATGGCGCCAAAGTGGAAACGCCAGAAGGAACGTTCACGCTGTTTGCGTGGGAGAGTGAAATCGATGCGCTCCCGCATGTGGCTCTGTGCCTTGGCGGGATCGGTGATCTTGATTCCCGAGGCATTGCCAAGGCGCGTGTAGAGCCGGTGTTGGTGCGCATGCAGCGTCGTGAGATTCTTTCGGACGTCTTTGGTGTGCGTTGGAGTCCCACGGAAACTGCCGGGCAGGAGACGATCCGCGCGAGCCTCCGTGCGATTGCCAACGCAGGCGAGGGGGTGCTGGTGTATCTGCGTACGGAGGGCGCTGGCGTTGACTTGCCCGGGCGGCTCGCCCGGATCCGTCGACCGGATCGCGATGACGTCAATGCGCCCGATCTGACGCGTCTAGACGGTATTGGCGGCGGCAGCAATCCGATGGACGCGCGCCTCTTTGGCGTCGGTGGTCAGATTCTGCGCGACCTTGGCCTTTCGCAGTTGCGTCTGATGACCAATCATCCCAAGCCGATGCCGGGGTTGCACGGATTTGGGCTTGACATCATTGAACACGTGCCGATCCTGGTTTGACCGAGGCGCGTATCGTTTTGCTTATGGCGTGTT
>DBCE01000169.1:1697-4925 GCA_002292895.1 Phycisphaerales bacterium UBA966 | reverse complement strand
TGGTTTGCTGGTCGTGGTCGAACCATGGCAGCGATCAATCTTCGTCAAGCGCTGCGTCCGCGTTCGGCCCGAATCATCCGTAACCGTGAGGGCACTGCCCCCGGACTTGCTGCCACCATTGGCGCGTGTCGCGTGTATTGCTTGCCTGGACCGCCGCGCGAAATGATTCCCATGTTGGAGGCCGATGTATTGCCAGCAGTGCGTCCCGCGGGAGCACTCATGATTGCCAAACGCACACTTGGTTCGTTTGGTATTGGTGAGAGTGCGCTTGCCGAGTTACTTGGCGAACGGATGACGCGCGGGCGTGAGCCAGCGGTTGGCACGACAGCGAGCGGCTCTGTGGTTTCCCTACAGGTAGTGGCGCGCGGCGCGGATGCTTCGGCGCGCGCGGATGCAGAAATGACCGCATGTATGGCCGCGGTCGCTCCCTATGGATTTGCTGCCGTTGACGCCAGTCTTGCATCGTCCCTGTTAGCGGAATGCCGCGCGCATGGGCGCACGTTGGCGGTGGCAGAAAGTTGCACGGGCGGGCTGATCGGCAGCATGTTGACTGCGGTGCCTGGCTCAAGTGACGTCTTCCAAGGTGGGTGGATCACCTATTCAAACGGCATGAAGGAAGCGCACCTTGGAGTTTCGCCGCAGTTGATTGCGAAGCACGGAGCGGTGAGCCGCGAGACGGTCATGGCGATGGCGGAAGGTGCATGCGCGCACTCGGGAGCATCGCTTGCTATTTCCGTGAGCGGTGTCGCTGGCCCCGGTGGCGGGACAGCAGAGAAGCCAGTAGGCACCGTGTGGATCGGTCTGCATGACACGCAACTTGGCACACGCGCGCGGCGCTTTGTGTTTCCTGGTGAACGCGACACAGTGCGTGACCGTGCCGCCAAGACCGCGCTGCAATTGGCGCGCTGGTTGTTACGCGGCGAGGACGCGTCGATGATTTGGGAGCGGACAGGGGAAACTACCGATGCGCACGCCGCTCACCAACCGAGCAAACGTACCTCATGACCACTGCGCGAACCATTGATCCGCACGCGAAACCAGATCGCCCAGTGACTGTATTTGTGGCGATCGGATCAAACATGGGCGACCGATCCGCGCACATGGATCACGCCTTCCGCGCGCTGGCATCCACGGCTGGCATTCGTCTCTTGCGGCAATCGTCAGTCCATGAGACCGCACCCGTTGGACCGCCCGGGCAGGGGCCATACCTCAACGCGGTGGCAGAAATCAGCACGGATCTTTCGCCACACGCGCTGTTAGCCACGCTTCTTCAGATTGAAAGTCAACGCGGCCGCGACCGCACGCGCGAGGTCCGCTTTGGCCCGCGCACACTTGATCTTGACATGCTCATCTGGGACGCGTCGCTGCCCGGGTTTGCGCGTATTGACGCTCCCGGACTGACGGTCCCGCACCCGCGGATGCACGAACGACCGTTTGTGCTGCTTCCTTTAGCGGAACTTGACCCTGAAATGGCGCGCCGCGCGGCGGTCAGCCCCGTACACTTTGTTTCCGACTGAGTCCATCGGGCGTGACCGATGCCAGTCATTTCCCTAGGAAACCCCATGCGAACTTCGCTTATCTCTGGTCTGGCTGGCACCGCACTCATCCTGTCCGCCTCCGTGTGCACTTCCGTGTGTGCGCAGGGTGATACGCCTGCGCCAACCCGCGTGGCTGGCCAAGTGGATCCGATCACCGGCATGCCATCCATGGCCCCCAAGGCGATGGCTGTTCCATCCGCGGGATGGGCTGACGCTGACAAGACCGAAGCTGCCGTGGCGCGCGGAACCGCCGCACTTGAAGCTGCGCAGAAGGCGTACCAAGCCGCTAAGAATCTCACTGATCACACCGAACTCACCATCTCCATGCCGGACGGCGAGCAGAACGAAGTGATCGACATGAGTTTCGGCGCCGGTGATGACCTCTTGGTGAAGATGGGCAGCCTGCAGATCATTTCAGCGGGAGGCACGGTGTACTTCGTGCCCGACCAGCCGGCGGACAAGTACCTCTCGCGCAAGATTGAGGGCAACGCCAACGCCACCCTCATCGCCATGTTGCCTGGATTCTCGCTGCCAGCACCAGCCTTGGCCATGCGTCAGCCTGCTGTTGGATCCAAGATCACCGATTCATTTGCCATGGGAGCCAAGGGCGGCGTTGCTGTCAAGGGTTTCCGCGAGCGTGACGGCAAGCAGGAAGTGCTCGTCACTGGTCCTGCTGCGGACGGCGTGGTTTCATGCGATCCAAAGACCAGCCTGATCAGTGGCTTCAACATGCTGATGACTCCTGAAGGTTTGCCAGCCAACGTTCGCATTGGCTTCACCGTGAAGTGCGCGCCGTCCACTGCAGCCTTGACCGCGCCGATCGCATTTGATGCTGGTAAGCGCACCAATGTTTCCAAGTTGGAAGACCTGTTCACGCCTCCAGCTGACGAACCTGCTCCTGGCATCACCGTCAAGGACGGCCAAGTGGCTCCGCTGGGCGTACTCACCATGCTTGATGGAAAGTCGGTGGACCTTGCGTCGCTCAAGGGCAAAGTGATCATCATTGATTTCTGGGCCACCTGGTGTGGGCCCTGCCGTAAGGGTCTGCCGCTGCTGCAGAAGTTTGCCGACTCAATGAAGGGCAATGACAAGGTGGTTGTGTACGCAGTCAATGTGTGGGAACAACAGAAGGGCGAGGAGCTTTCCAAGAAGGTTTCGGAGTTCTGGACCAAGCAAGCATTCACCATGAATGTTGCCATGGACCCAGAAGCCAAGCTCATCACTCAGTATGGTTTCCAAGGTATTCCTGCGTGCATCATCATTGGCCCAGATGGCAAACTGGTGAGTTCGCACATGGGCTTTGACGCCGACATGGAGAACAAGCTGGCGGCCGACGTGAACAAGGCGCTCGGTATGAAGGGTGCTGATATGAAGGATGGCACCGCTGCCCCTGAAAACAAGGCGCCTGGCACCACCAAGTGATTTCCCTGCCGCAACTGGACGCCGTTCGCGCAGCTGATGCAGTGCGAGCCCGCATCGAGGCAGGGCTTGCGCAAGTTGGCTGCTCGGATGTTCGTACTGCCCGTGCGGAGCGGTTGATTTATGCAACGGATGCAAGTCCGTTCCAGATCGATCCGCTCTGCGCTGTTGTTGTTGGCGATGTTGACGAAGCCATTCGCGTGGTGCAGTGGTGCGCGGGAGAGGGCATTGCCATCTTGCCGCGCGGCGGCGGCACCAGTCTGAATGGTCA
>DBCE01000169.1:1435-1596 GCA_002292895.1 Phycisphaerales bacterium UBA966 | reverse complement strand
GAGCCGGGCGTCGTGCTCGACAAGTTCAACGCTGATCTTGCACCGCTCGGATGGATGTTCGCACCGGACCCAGCAACCAGTAGTCACAACGCCATTGGCGGCTGCATCGGCAACAATTCCGCGGGCGCGCACAGCATTATTTACGGCCGCACGGTTGAGAA
>DBCE01000169.1:0-1284 GCA_002292895.1 Phycisphaerales bacterium UBA966 | reverse complement strand
TTCCCGCGCATTCTGCGCCATGTGGATGGTTACAACTTTGACCTGTTCTTAGATGGTCTTGAACAGTCCACGCCTGGCACCATGGACCGCGTGAATCTGGCGCATCTAGTGTGCGGCTCCGAGGGAACGCTCTGCACCATTCTTGGTGCAGAAGTGAAGTTGGTGCCGACACCAAAGGCAAAGGGTCTTGCCATCATGGGCTTCGAGTCCGTGGATGCGTCGCTTGCCGCGTTGGATGCCATGCTTGCTACTGGCCCTGCGGCGGTTGAGATGGTTGACGAGGTCATCATTGACATTGCCCGCGGCAACCGTGAATACGCCAAGTACGTGGAATTGATGCCGCGCCCGGAAGGCGTTGCACTCGGCGCGGTGATGTATGTGGAGTACTTCGGACAGACGCTCGCAGAGGTCGAAGCCAAGTTGAGCGCGCTGCGTGAACGACTTCCGAATCAGCCGATGGAGCAGTACACGGACGCGAAGCGCATGGCGGAAGCATGGCGCTTACGCAAAGCTGGCGAGCCGCTCTTGCACGGAGTGAAGGGATTGCGAAGGCCGCTTGGATTTGTAGAGGACACCGCGGTGGACCCTGCCAAGCTGCCCGGATTTATCAAGGAATTCAAGGCGATTCTTGCAGGTCATGGAACGCACGCCAGTTTCTACGCGCATGCCAGTGTTGGTTGCTTACACATTCGGCCAATGCTTGCGCTCACCGATGCAGGCGATCGTGAACGCGTACTGAAGATCGGCGAAGAAGTGACCGACTTAGTGGTGCGCTACGGCGGTGCCTTGAGCGGCGAACACGGCTCGGGACGATCGCGCACCGCGTTGCAACTGCGTTACTTTGGTGAGACGGTCTGCAACGCGCTCGCTGCGGTGAAAGCGATTTGGGATCCGGCGGGCATCATGAACCCGGGCATCAAGATTGATGTCACGCGCCGCGCCATGCCCATCGAAGATTTGCGTCTGGCACCCAACGGCGTGCCCGTTCATCCCGAGGCGAAGAACACCTTCTTCACTTATGAGAAGGAAGATGGATTCGGTCACGCGATTGAAATGTGTAACGGCGCAGGGCTGTGCCGACGATTGCAGGGCACCGTCACTATGTGTCCGTCGTATCAGGCAACGCTTGATGAAAGACATTCAACGCGCGGGCGCGGAAATCATTTGCGGTTGGCGATCACGGGGCAGTTGGGGGCAAACGGCACGCTTGGCACCAGCGGCGCGCATGGCGCGAACGGCGCATTGCACGCCCACGCCGACTGGAACCAGCCCGACGTCCAAGAC
>DBCE01000132.1:6999-7202 GCA_002292895.1 Phycisphaerales bacterium UBA966 | reverse complement strand
CGGTGCAGTCATTGTCGGTGCAGGATGCGCGGTCGCGCTCATGGCGGCGGGGGGAGCTGGGATTAGCGCGGCGGCCCCGCCAGTGAAGGACCAAGCAAAGTCGCTGCCGAACTTTGTGTTCATTTTGGCCGATGACCAAGCATGGAACGGTCTGTCCGTTCGCATGATTGCCGGGGACGATGCAAGTAAGAGCCGGACAACGC
>DBCE01000132.1:0-6786 GCA_002292895.1 Phycisphaerales bacterium UBA966 | reverse complement strand
GAGTATCACGCCGCACACTTTGGGAAGTGGCAATGGTCGCAGACGCCAGCATCGATGGGCTATGACCTGAGTGATGGAATCACCCAGAATGAAGATGGCGATAGCAAGGATCCTGCTGATCCGAAGCAGTCGTTTGGAATCACCAAGCGCGCGCATGCATTCATGGAGCAGCAGGTCAAGGAAGGGCATCCTTTCTATATGCAACTTTCGTACTACGCGGTGCATCAGAAGCCGCAGGCGCTTGCAGAGACGCTCAAGAAGTATGAGGGCGCAGGCGCTGCCGATGCAAAGGGCGGCAAAGGTCCGAAGGGTGGCGCTGATCGCGCGGTGAGTGCAGCGATGGCAGAGGATCTTGATACATGTGTCGGTGCAGTACTCAAGGATCTTGAAGAGCTGGGAATTGCCAAGAACACCTATGTCATTTACATGTCTGACAATGGCGGTCGCACGGAAATCCTGAAGGGTGGAAAGGGGAATCTGTGGGAGGGAGGAGTTCGCGTTCCACTGATTGTGGCGGGACCTGGTGTGCGTGCAGGCGAGTATTGCAATGAGCCAGTGGTTTCGTACGACCTTCTGCCGACCGTGCTTGACCTTGCAGTCGCTGGAACCGCGGCGCCCGCAGGTGTGGAGGGTGGTAGTTGGAAGAACGTGCTGACGTCATCCGCCGCAACTGCGAAGGTGACCCGACCGATTGATCGCATGGTGTGGCATATGGGAGTAGAGGTCGAGCACCCGCAGAGCGCTATGCGTCAGGGTGATTTCAAGATCCTCTATTACTGGGACACCAAACAGGTGCAACTCTTTGATGTTGCGAAGGATCGCACTGAATCGAAAGACCTGTCCGCTGAGCAGCCCGATCGCGTAGCAGCCATGCTTGCTGTTCTCAAGGAACACGTGCGCGCGGGTATCGGTGAGCCACAAGTTGCCGCGCTCGAACGCGGGGAGAAACCAACCGATGGTGGCGGAAAGAAAGGACAGCGCGGAGACAAGCAGGCGCCGCGTGAAAGTAAGTAGGTGATGCGCTGCGATGATCCAACCGTCGCCGATGTTCACGCCTTGTTGCGATGCAAACTCGGGTCGACAGCCGCGCACATCAGCTGCTCGTTGAGCGTGCCCCCAAGAAACGCATTGATCTGCGGAACGAACGCTTGAGGATTGGCAACCAGCGCGGCGTAGGGAATGCGCAGTACTTGAAAGTTCGGGCGCGCAGCAAGCCACTGCTCCACGACCTTCAGTTGCTGTTCGTAGATTGCCATCAGCCGCTCGGGTGGTAACTGTGCGCCGGTGCGCCCGCTGCGTGCCAGCATGGTTGATTGACTCTTGACTACCTCGCGCACGTCGCGCTCCATGAAGATCACTCGGTACGGGCGGTCGTCGGGGAGCTCGGCCAGGAGCATGTGGATGACCTTGACCACCTTGCCTGCTGCATCGTCAATCCAACCCTTGTCGGACTTGAGTTGCTTGACGCGCTCAAACTCAAAGTAGCCGCGCGGATTGTCATCGTCATTGGCGCGCTGGCCATCAGTGACCGCGGACACTCCGCCGGCATGGATCATTTGCATCGCCAGGCTGGTACCTGAGCGAGGGAGTCCGCTGACCACAATGATGGGGGCTTGGGAAGGCATCGGTGGCAGGAATGTACGGGACGCGCCATACTGCTGCGATGATCGGCGCACTCCTACCGCTCGTGGCTGTGTTCGCACTGCAACTTGAACCGCTGCCAGAGGCCGCGTTTGCGCGGCCAGCTGGGCAAATTCGCGCTCGTGCGGCGTCGGCGTGCGAATTGGTCATGATGGATGCGGACGGGCGGGTGCTCGCGCGCGCTGCTGCGCCTGCCGGCGAGTTGGACTTGGCGGCGTTGCTGCCCACCCTCCGCGACATTCCCAGCGCCGTGCGCGTGCAGGCCGTTGTCGCCGGCGTGCCCACCGACGCGCCGCTTGTGGTGGTGCCGCTCCTTGGGCGACCGACCATTCGCACCATTCAAGATGTCCGCCCCGATGGCAAGACGAAATTTACGCGCATCATCGGATGGGGCGATCAATTGCTCGATCCTGCCAATGCAGCGCATGTGGAAGCGAAGCAAACCTGGAGCAAGGAAGATCCCGCGCCGCGTTCAGGTTTTCGTGTGGCTGTTGATATGGATGTGCTGTTTGACACCAGCGCTGGCGCCATGCGATTTGCCATGCGCCCTGACATGGCACCGAACACCGCGCGCAACTTTGTAGAACTTGCCGCGAGCGGTTTCTATGACGGCACGATCATTCACCGCGTGGTTCCGAAGGGGCGCGGTGGAACGCCGTTTGTCATCCAAGGTGGCGACCCGATCGGCACCGGTGACGGTGGACCCGGATATGACATTGCACTTGAGCCGTCCACGCTTGCCCATGATTTTGGCGTACTTTCGATGGCTCGCAATGATTGGCCGGACAGTGCCGGTAGCCAGTGGTTTGTTGGGCTGACGCGCGCGGAGACGGCGCGGCTTGATGGGCAATACTGCGCGTTCGGTGAAGCGATCGAAGGCGCGGAGGCAATCATCGCGACTGAGCGCGGCGCCATTGCCGATACTGAAACCGGACGGCCAGTGAGTCCAGTTTCTGTGAAGCGTGCAACGGTGATTCCTGCCGCGGCGTGGGTGCCGGGGGCCGGTCGCTCGGCAAAGCGTGTGGTGCGACCGGAGGCAGTGAAGTGACCGCGCCGACAGCCGATGGTGCGGTGACACGTACAGTGGACCGGCAAATGCTCGATGATCCAACTGAAGACCGCGGTATTGCTGGAAGCCCTCCGCTTTGGAATCGTGGCTTCGTTTCGCTGTTGGCAACTCAATTTGTAGAGGCGTCAACCGACAACGTGGTGAAGACGCTTCTCACCATTGCCGTGGCAGCAGGTAAGCCTTGGGAACTTGTATTTGGTCAAGGCGGCGGTGGGTGGATCGGCGTGGCGTTTACGGTGCCGTTCATCTTGCTTTCGGCGTGGGCAGGACGCATTGCCGATCGCAATTCCAAACGCTCCGTGACGGTGGTCTTGAAGTTGGCGGCGTTTGGGGTAGTGATTCTGGCTGCGCTCGGATTTGGATTTGGCCACGCATGGCTAGCCATGGCCGCGTTGATTTTGTTTGCCATCATCAGCGCGTTCTTTGGTCCAGCGAAATACGGGATGATTGCGGAGCTGGTGGCGCGCCGAGAGATTGCGCGCGCGAATGGCGTGATCAATATGGCCACGAATGTGGCAGTCATATTCGGCGTACTTCTGGCAGGCATATTGGCGGATCACTGGGAGGAGAGCTTTGTTGCTCCTGGCGGTACTGTGGATCCAGGCGGCAGTGCATTGATTGCAGCAGCGACGATGGGCGCATGGTTCCCAGGAATTGCACTTGCGGTGCTCGTACTTGTTGGCTTTCTGACGTGCTTAACGCTGCCGCGGTTGCGGCCGCAGATGCCCTCCTTGCCGCGTGCGTGGAATCCAATCAGTACCTATGTGACCACCATCCGCGAAATGTCGCATTCGCCGCTTCTTGCAGTGGCTCTTGCGTGGACGTTCTTCTACTTTGCGGCAGCAGTGGCGCTCTTGGTGCTCCCGGATTATTCGCAGATTCTTGCCGTCTCGAACGCCAAGGTGAGTTACTTGATGGGTGGCCTGGGAGTTTCGATCGGCGTGAGTTGTGTGCTGGCGGCTTGGCTTGATCGTCCGCATCGACGCCGATTCTTTGTGCCCGCCGGCGCGCTTGGACTGGCCGCTGGATTTCTTGCGCTTGGGCTGCTGACGCCCACGTACACCAATGTTGCCATTCTGGTGAGTTGCACGGGTTTGGTAGCAGGCTTCTACATCATCCCATTGCAGAGCATGTTGCAAATGTTGGCGCCGGACGAGTCACGCGGGCGATGCTTGGGAACCGCCAACGGAATGAGCTTCATGATGGCGGCGATCGGTTCAGCCATGTTCCTGGGCTTGCGTAATGCAGGAATGGAATCGAATCGAATCTTTGCGGTGCTGGGCGCGCTCTGCGTTTTGGCGGCAGCGATCACTTGGTGGCGTTTGTGCCGCAAGGATCTGAGTGGCACGCGCCACGCCGCGCCGCGCATTGATTAGTTGTTGATTGGCAGTTCGCCGCCGTACGCCTGTAACAAGCGCTCGCGCGTCAGTACGCCCAGCAGCCGTTTGCTTGGCTCATCAATCACCGCGATGGCATCAATATCTTTCGCACTGAGTTTGTGGAATGCGATCTCCATGGACTCGTCTTCGGTGGTGACAGGGATGTCGGTGCGCATGAGATCCGAAGCAACCGTGGCAGAAAGCGCTTCGCGAGCAAGCAGCGCCGATTGCAATTCACGCGCAGTAATCATGCCGCGATAGCAGCCGTCGGTGTCAATCACCACCGCATCGTGCGCACCGTGCTTCTCTGCCAGTTCAAGAAGCGCGGTACCGGACGCACTATCAAGGATGACCACGCCGGGAAGTTGCGCAACTTGGCGCACCGCCATCTTGCGCAACTCCACCAGATCCGCGACGACACCTTGGCGCACGCCGAGCGCAGCCAATCCAGCCGTGTACACGCTGAATGGATGCATGGCGCGACACGCAAGTGTGGAGATCACCGTGGCAAGCAGCACCGGAAGGATCACCGACTCTTGGTGGCACAGTTCATAGACAAGCATCGCGCCGGCAAGCGGGGCGTGTGTGGTGGCGGCCACCATGCAGCCCATGCCGGCAAGTACTAATTCTGACGATGGCGTTGATTGGAAGCCCGCGGCGCGCAGTGTTTCCGCGAATGCGCCGCCGAGCATCGCGCCGCAGGCGAGACTGGGAGCAAAGAGGCCGCCAGCCGAGCCCGAACCCAGCGTGGTGCCAGTAGCGAACACTTTGCCAACGAACCACACCATGAGAATGCCTGCATAGGCGAGGTTTGGCGTGGCGAGTCCGGCGTTTTCGATTTGGTCGCGCGCCACCCAGTATCCGGTGCCAAAGAATGGTGGCAGTGGAGATTCTGGGTGCATCCACACCCATGCAGCGCCACCGATCCCCAGCAGGGCGGCGCCAATGATCGGCTTAAACATGCGCGGCACCGGAAGAATCACAAACGCGCGTTCAATGACTTCAAACGAACGCATAAAGAACACCGCGCCCACTGCACACAGCAGGGCGAGCACCATGAAGAATGGCGCAAGCCCCATAGTCATGCCGGTGAGGCGTGGCCCAATCTCGCGTGCCGCTGGTCCAAACAGCGAATCAACCGGTCCCAGCACGCTTTGCACGGTGGCAAATGCCAGTACGGAAGCAACCACGATCGGCGCAAAGGTGCGCGCGGAGAAATCTTTGAGGACCACTTCGACTGCAAAGAAAATGCCTGTTAACGGTGCAGCAAATACCGCAGAAAGTCCCGCTGCCGCGCCGCATCCAAGCAGCGTGCTGGTGTTGCTTGCCGATGGCCGCAACATGAAACGGGCGACGTTTGAACCAACCGTTGCACCGATGGTGACGATCGGTCCTTCCGGACCGGCGCTGCCGCCGGAGACAATGGTGAGGGTGGACGCAAGCCACTGCCGGACTGCCAAGAGTGGCGGGATACGCGAGTTGGTTCGCTGCACCGCGTACATCACTTGCGTTACTCCGTGCCCGCGCTGGCGCATCGGAAGAATGGCAAAGACAATCACCGTCCCAATGGCGCCAAGCACGGGAGCCACCGCAATAATCAGCGCCGCACTTTCACGGCTTCCGCGCAGTGCTGACTCAAGTGCGTGTTCGCCCCAACGAATGGGCAGAATGAATCCGAGCGCTAAGAAGGCCACAATCACGCCAATGGCAGCGCCCCACGCAACCAATGCCCAGTCTGCATCCAGACGCAACATGGCAGCCGCACGCTGCGTTGGGCTGAGTAGCCCTGCCATGAATGGATTGCGATTCGTCCGAGAGATTGGCTCGCGGCTATTCATGTGCGGAGTTGTTGCGCGCGGCGGTGCATATCAGTTCATTGCCCCTGCGCGAGTGTCCATCCGCGCACTCCGTTGTAGGTGCGCAGCAACTCATACTCGCTGACAACGGCGTGTTGGGCGATGATGCCAAGCAACGCGATGGCGTCCGCTTGCGTTGCGGTGCGACCGTCACGCAATTCGAAACGAACGCGCCAGTAGTCGACGCACTCGGTGAACGCGGAGCCACGTGGCCAGACTTGCATTCCGCGGCAGGAAACGAGAGTGATTTGAAACGGACTTGTTGTGCAGAGGTGCTGCATCTGCACCGCGGTGTCGGCAGCTGGATGCCCGGCTTCTACATAGACATCCAGTCCGGCGACTTCCTTCTTCACGTCGGTAAAGGTTCGCATCACCATGGCGGACTCTGGCTTTGGATGCGCTACCCGCGTGATGCGGTCGCTTGTGCCGGCAGGCGCAGGCTTCACCGTCTTTGGCTCCTGACCGAGGCGCGCAGTAATCTCCTTGACGAAGGCATGCGTGTTCAGGGTTGGCTTGCTGCGATCGCCAAAGTCACCGGTGTGCGCGCCGTCCTCAAGTGCAGCGAGCAATGCATTCTCAATAGTGGCGGCCTGCTTCTCAAGACCAATGTGGCGAAGCATCATCAGTCCGGAGAGAACCAGCGCCGTTGGATTGGCAATTCCCTTGCCAGCAATGTCCGGCGCGGTGCCGTGGACTGCTTCAAAGATGGAGATATTGCGGCCAATGTTTGCACTCGGCGCGAAGCCGAGCCCGCCCACAAGACCAGCGGCAAGATCGCTGACGATGTCGCCCTGCAGGTTGGTGAGCACCACCATCTTGTATTGCGATGGCTTCATCACCA
>DBCE01000111.1 GCA_002292895.1 Phycisphaerales bacterium UBA966 | reverse complement strand
TGGCGAAACTGCAGCTCATGCGCGACGATGTGGTGTGGGAATGTGATTCGCACGTGGCCAATCGTTTAGCGCAATCGGCAAGCATTGTCTTAGTGCTTCTGCTCGGCGCCACGCTGGCAGTGGCGATGAAGCGAGCGATGCCACTCACTGTGTATCTCTTGGCATTCATTCCCGCCGTGACCAACATCTTCATGGTTTCCGGCGGTCAGTTACTGATGTCTGACGGCAATGTTTGGACCGGATCCGCGGTGATGTGGGGCGGAAACTTGTTGCTACTGTCGGTCTTGTTCTTGACATGGAGGCGCATCGTTCGCAACTGAACCAGCGAGCACGTACTCCATGCGCATCCTTGATCGAACCATCATCGGCCGCTTCCTCTGGAACTTCTTCGTCCTGTTCACGCTGCTGTTCATCTTTGCATCGTCGATCGATGTGATCTTGCAGATGGAGAAGTACTTGCGTGCGGCGTCATACGTGGTAGAGAATGGCACCTACAAGTACCGAGCCGTTGCATTTGTGGCGATGATCTTTCAGTTCCACGGGCCGCGCGCGTTTCAATTCTTCCAATTCATGGTTGGTCTGCTCTGCGTAGGCGCCATGGGTTTCACCTTCTCACAGATGCATCGCACCCGAGAACTGGTGGCGATCATGGCCGCCGGTGTTCCGCTTCGGCGCTGCGTGTGGGCGGTGTTGGTGGCGTCCCTGGTACTGAATGTGGTTGGTGTACTGAATCAGGAATTGGTGCTTCCACGCTTTGCGGATCAGTTGATGCTTGATCACTCCGATCTTGGCCGACGCGATCGCGCTTCGTTTCCGGTGACGGTGACACGTGACAGCGCTGGTAATTTGCTCTATGCGTCCAGCTTTGATCCGGAATCACACCGCATCAGTGGATTCCTTGGCTTGGAACGCGACGAGCGTGGTTCGCTGGTACGCCGCACCACCGCGCCATCCGCGACCTGGGACGAGGCGCGATCAACCTGGGTACTGACGGGTGGTACTTCGGTGCTCCGTGATCCGGCAGTGCGCGACGGAGTGACGCAATCTCCGCCACCGATGCCAGCGGCTGAGTGGAAGACGGACCTTTCGCCCAAGGCGATCACCGCTCGGCACTACCGGCTCTTTGCGCAGATGCTTTCCAGTGCAGATCTTGGAAAGCTGGCAGAAGCTGGCGCGTTGGAGCGTTCCCAGGCGGATCGAATGCAGTTTGGCCGCGTGGGTTCGGTACTGGTCAATTTGCTGGTGTTGGCCATTGCCGTGCCGTTCTTTCTGAAGCGGGGCCCTGCCAACATGTTGCAGATGTGCGTAGCAGCGGCCACCATTGCAGTGCCCACCATCATTGTCTCGGCCGTGGTCATGGCTGCGCCGATCAGCGGATTGCCAGCGGCAGTAGCGGTGGCGATACCGATTGCGCTACTCACTCCTGTGGCGGTGGCCCGGATCTCGTGGCTTCCATCCTGACGCGGTTCCATCCGTCTGCCAGGGCATCATCAAAGATGGTCGGCTTGGCGGTGCGCACTAAGTCCTGCGCCAATTGATCCATGCGTGCGCGTTCCTGAGCAATGCGCACTGCGCGGGCTGCCTCTTCATGGACGGCGCTGAGCGGAACACCGTCGCCGGCAACGTCGCCTTCGTATCGAACGATGACGTAGCCGGTGCCCACCAATACGGGTGCCGATACTGCGCCCACGGTGGGTACTGACCAGAGCGCTTCGCGAACCGCTGCGGGAACTCCGGGATCAAACTTACTCATTGGTGAAATGAGGCCGCCGCGCGCTCCACTGATATCAGTACTGATCTCAGCAGCAATATCCTCAAATCGATCACCCTTCGCCAGCCGATCGGTCACATTTTGTGCGCCGCGCAGGTCGGGGACGGCAATCACGCGCGGCTTCCGCTTGGGGCCGTGGGCTGCATCGTGGGCTGCCACAATTTGCGTTTCCTGTACTTCAACATCGGGGGCAACCAGTGCACGCAGCACCGCGTTCCGCCACAGCAATCCGTTCCAGCGCACGGGGCCTAGCCCTTGGCGTGCTCGCAATTCCTCCAGCAGTCGATCGGCGCGGGCGCGGTCTTTATCCAGATACCCAAGCAGCAATTCTTCTTCGCGCTTTAGAGCCGCAGCGTCCGGTGCGATGCCGCGCGTGCGTGCGCGTTGCGCGAGTTGTTCATCTAAGAGCACCTCTTGTAGCGCGGCACTACCGGCAAGTTCCGCAAGTACCGGGCGCAGGCGGTCCCACGTGATGGTGCTGTCCTTCCAGATGGCGGCGATTCCCGCCGCGCCGTCCACGCTCTTGACCGGGGGCGGGCCGGACGGCATGGGTGCAGCAGGCGGCGCAGGTACTGGCTGCGCAGAAAGAAGAAGGACCACCATCATGGCACTGTTCATGCACGCAGTCTACGAGTGTCTCAGTGGGCGAGCGGCACTTTGTAGACCACGCCGCCCGACACGGTACGCGCCACGGGATTGAGTAATGCCGCCACGGCACGCACTCGCTCGGGGGTGAGGATGGGGTCGATCCATCCCGATGCCTTCCAGCGTGCCAGCATGGATTCGCCGATGGCCAGGTGCGTGAGGTGTTCATCGATACTGAGTGCACGCACAGCGGCAACTGGATCGTCCGGATGCGCGCGTAACACGCGCGTCAACGGTCCGCCGTCCCATACGGTGCCAGTGATTGGTGTGGTGCGGCACCAGAACACATCGGCGTCGCCTTCGCTTCCAAGCACCGCGCCGGGCGGCAATTGCCAGTTGGCAATCCATGCAAGCGGCATGGCATCGCCAAGCGTGGCCGATTCTTGCGCGAATGCTGCGGTGCCGGGGCCGAGGTCGTTGGCAATCTCCCGCACCATTCCCTGGCCATCAACATCCGTTGCCACGGTCCGGCCCGAAGCGCACAGTTCCACCGCGCTGGCGGTGCGCGTATCCATCCGCATCAGCAGGCTCGGCTGCAGTGACCACGCCGTCAGTAGCAATGCGCTGAGTGCAACAATGATTCCGCGCGACTGCTGTGCCAGGACTGGCGCCGCCGCCACCGCGGTTGCCACCGTCAGCGGTACCGCGCAGGGAAGCAGGAACCGTGACTTGAGATGTGTTGCAAACATCCAGAACACCAACTGCGCCAGAAGCATCACTCCGAGCGCAAGACCCATGGATCGCATGTGCCACACGCGCCGCAGGCCAATCATGAGCAACACGATCGCCACACTTCCGATCCAAAACACAACGCTCCACTGCGGCAGCCACGGATCTGCATCAGGGGCCGCGCCAAAACCTTGTAGGAATCCGGCATCGCCGAGCGCACGGAGGCGCGCGCTCATTCCCATGTCGGCAGCAGCCGTATGACCGGCGGCAAAGCGTGTCATTTGCTCTTCCGTCCACCATCCATTGCCAGACGAAACGAGCGGCACCCGAAACGGGAACGTCCACGATCCGGTGGCTGCATGATTCCGTATGAGCCACGGTGCCAGGATCAGGAGCGCCGTGAGCGAGGCCGCTCCAGCGCTTACTGCTAACGCCCGTGCGTGGCGCGTGGCACTGGTGGTGTTTGGATGTGTGGTCACCACCGCCCAGCACGCAAACGGCAACACCGCCATGCCTGCCGCAACCAACTTTGCACCCACCGCTGCGCCCAGTAGCAGACCCAAAGCGACTCCGACGCGCCACGCTCCGGCTTGCTCGCGCGCGGTCCATGCCAGCATGGCGGCAGCCAGCATCAGCAGCACAGCCATTTCGTTGTAGGCCAAGCTGCCGGTGACGATCACCCATGGAATCCCGAGGAATCCGCACCATCCGATCGCTCGTGCCCACGCTCGCTGGCACCGATCGCCGCCAGCAATCACCTCAGCCGTGGCTGCCACCATCCACGCGGCGCATACCGCTAGCACCGCGTGCAGCGCTTGCGGCGCCAAGGCCATGTCGTGCGCCGGAACGGCGTCAGCAGAGAGCGAGAACAACTGCAGGTACGCGCCTTCCATGAAGCTTGGGAAAGCGGAATAGACGTTGTGTCGAAGCGGCTCCAGTGCGCCCGCGGCCAACCACTCCTTTGGTAACTCCAGGTGGTAGGCAAGCGCGTCGTAGCCACCAAACTCCGTGCTCCACGCCAGGCCGGGCGGCAACGCGGTGGCCAACGCCAAGGCAGCGATCGCCGGCAGTGCACACCAGAGCAGGGGGTCCGCCGCAATGGAGCGCACGCGGAACAGGCTGCCAACAAACCGCCATGACAAGCCGGCCAAGATCCAGCCGATCCCCATGCCGATCCACCAGACAAACCGCCACCACGCATGCATCGGCATGAATCCAAGCGTTGCAAACAGGTTGACCACCGCCAATGCGAATGCCACTCCAAGCCCGATGGCCAGCGGGGTTCGACGCGGGTCACCGGCCTCCATGCGCGGGAACAACACGCGGCGGAGCACCCGACCGTATCCCGCCGCCGCGGCAATCCATAAGACTGAAACGCATGCCGCGCCAGGGAACCACACCTTGATGGGAAACGCACTCCCGGTAAGCAGCACGCCGACAAGAACCACGCCCGCCAAAGCCATCGCAGCGAACTGCGCGCGGCGGTCGATGGGGGTGTCGGGCAGCGGGGCGGTGACCGTCATGCGGACATCTTCGCAGATCGTTCATGGTTCGGCGACCGCATGACCGATATCTCTGCAGCACGACGGCGGACAGGAGTTCGCCCGCGGAATGCCCCGCATCACCCCAGGAACGGAGTTCCACATGAAGGTCCGAACGACACGCTTTGGAGAAGTTGAGATTGATCCCACCCGCCTGTTGGTGTTTCCACACGGCCTGCTGGGATTTGCCCGGTTCCGAACGTTCGCGCTCTTGCAGCCCGATGACCGCGGTGTCTTTTACTGGCTCCAGTCGATTGAGGATCCGGAACTGGCCTTTGTCGTGACCGATCCAACCGCGTGGGCCACTGGTTACACCGTGCCAATCCGCGCCGGTGAGTTGACCGAACTCGGCCTGGACCGCGCCGAGGATGCCACCATCTTTGCCATCGTCAACCGCCGCGACGGCGCCATCACTGCCAATCTCCAGGGACCGATTGTTGTCAACGCGGCATCGCGCACTGGAATTCAGTTGGTGCTGAGCGACCGCACCTGGAGCACGCGCCATGAGTTGGTGCGACTGCCCGGCAGCGCGGTTGCGCAAAGCGCCTGAAGACCGCACTCACTACGGACCGCCGACGGATCGTCGGTCCACATTGCCAGCCACGGAAGGCCACCATGCTCGTTCTCTCTAGACACTGCGAAGAAGCCATCATGATCGGTGACGATGTTGAGATCGTCATTGTTGACATTCGTGGCGACAAGGTTCGCCTGGGCGTCAATGCTCCGGCACGCGTTGCGGTGCATCGCAAAGAAATCTACGAATCAATTCGCGAGGAGAACGCGCAGGCCGCGTCACTGCGCGGAGTGCTTGGTTCGCTTCCTGGTGCGCCGTCCATGGCGCATCAGCGCGCAGCGGCGATCTCCAGTATTGCCGCCGCCCGCATCAGCGCATAAGCGGCGCGCCACGGCTCAGTGCGCGCTGCGTCTCAGCGGCGCATCGGAAACACAGCCACCCGCCGCGGTCGTGCGCGAGCCGGTGGCAGGGGCGGAGTGATGGGAAAGGGGACAACGCCCCGCGTGATGCGGGGCGTTGTCATTGGTACTTGCAATCTGTCTCAGGCTTCGCGAGGCGTGTTCAGGCTTGCTCATACTGAGCAGGCCGCGAATGCACGCGTCACAATTACGCGGCCTTGGCGGTCTTTGCGTGATGCTGGACCGAGCAGTGCGTGCGTGCCGTGGTGACCAGCGTGTCAAACGTGGCTGGATCGTGGATTGCGATTTCGCTGAGCATCTTGCGATTCAACAGGCAGCCCGCGCGGGACAGGCCGTTGATCAGCAGGCTGTACTTGAAGCCGCGCATCCGGCACGCTGCAGTGATGCGCGTGATCCAAAGTTGGCGATAGTTGCGGCGGCGCAGGCGGCGGTGACGCCACATGTTGCGCAGGGCGCGCATGACAGCGACCTTGGCTTGCTGCTTGAGGCGGCTCTTGGTTCCGTAGTAACCGCGGGCTTCGCGGAGGAGTTTGCGGCGAGCCTGGGTTCGGGCTGCGCCCTTGCGTGCACGTGGCATGGGGTGTCCTCAGTGTCGTGTCCGGCGGAGGCCGATTCGATCGGCGCTTTGGTCCCGACGGACGATGCGGATGTAAGCATCAACGCGGAGTGCGCTGATGCAACGAACAAACAGTTACTTCGCAGCTGGAGCCGCTGCAGCGGCCGTTGCGGCCTCGCGGATCTTCTCGTCTGCAACCGAACGCTCTTCGGAGCGGAGACCGCGGCCGAGAAGCTTCTTCAGGAAGCGCAGGTCACCGCTGCGCGCGTAGCGCGACTTGCGGTAGGACCGCAACTCAGTGCCGGTCTTGTTGCTCTTCAAATGGCGGCTATTTGGGGCCTTGAATCGCACCTTGCCCGTTTTGGTGAGCTTGATGCGCTTGAGCAGACCGCGATGGGACTTTTGCTTCGGCATGGTGATCGTTCCTCAGTGAGTGCCGGCTGAAGGCGCGGCGGGGGATCGGGAAAGATAGCGGAATCCCCGCTTGCCGACAATGGCTTGCAGCATGGAATTCTCGTTATTTGGTCACTGCGACACAAAGTTGTCAGCAGCCAGGCTCGGCCACGACCGAAGTTCAAGCACTTCGCGGCCTCGTTCGTCGCGTGGAAGCCAGATGTTGTCCATGGAACTCGCTGGCGAAATAGTGAGAATTGGCGAGGTCTTCCATTCGATAGCACCATCGCTAAACAACAGATTTTGCCCTGATCCGCGGTGGTTACTGGAATTCACCACGCGGGATTCGGCATTGAATCCCATGCGACGCGCTTCGATCATCGGGTTGGAATCGGCAACCACCACCGTTCGTCCTGGGGTGTCAAGCACAAAGCGCTGTCCACGAGCCGGGACGCGGTATGCAAAGCACGGCTTGCCGGCCGCGCAGGCGGGGCACTGCAATGAGTGAATGTCGTTGTAGCCAAGTGCAACCAAGTGCGTCAGGTGTGCCCCATGGTTGGAGCCTGACCAGTCACGCGAACCTTGTCGGATGACCACGATTCCACCTGGAACTTGGAACACCATTTGCGTCGGAGTGGTGGGGGTGTTCTGTAAATAGATCGGAGTGTTGCCATCGATCTGCAGCCCCGATGGCGACAGCGTGCTCGGCTGCGCAGGCGGCTGGGCAGAGAAGAGCGAGCCGACATTTCCAAACGAAGCGACGGCTGGCAGCAATCCTTGATGGTCACGTGCGTACGTATCGAGGCCAGTATGCAGCGAACGCATGTTGTTGGCACACACGCTCGAAAGGCTCTGCTCACGAATGCGCGCAGCGATCGGCAACATCACGCCAACGCCCACCAAGATTAGTGCGGCGACGCTAATGAAGTCAGACAATCGGAAGTTGCGCAAACGCCCAGAATGCATGCGCATCGATGCTTCGCTGGCCGCTTCCCAGCGGTCAATCCGCGCAAGTGTGGCATCGACCAGGGAGCTGTCGGAATCGTCAGTTGTGTACGCATCCAGCACCTGCATCTGCCGCACCAGGGCCATTGCACGAGGCTGATCCTCGGCGGCAAGGAGTTGCACCTTTGATGCGTCAAAGCCGTGCTCGGCTAGAAAGTCGAGAACGCGCATGTCTGCTTCGCAGAGGTGCGGCCCGGAGTTTCCTCCGGGCGATTGTTCGGGAGGACTACTCATGCTTTTGATTCCTTGTTCGCGCTTGATGTACGTAATGAACGCGCATCAGCAGTCTTCCATGACTCTGCGAAAGTGGCAACGGCAGCGTGCAATCGGCTCTTGACGGTGCCCAGCGGAACGCCAAGAACGTCGGCGATCTGTTGGTAGCTCATCTTTTGGAAGTAATTCAATTGGAGTACCTCGCGGTACAGGGCAGGCATTGAATCAACCACATCTTTGACGCGCTCGCGCGTCTCGGCGGACTCAAGCAAGTTGTCCGGCACTTCGGCCTTCGACTCCATGATGTCCACCATCCGTGTGCCATCTGGATCGCCGCCGAGTGGGGCATCAAGGCTGACAGCGCGACGGCGCTTCTGCCGTCGATGCCAGTCGCGCGCCTTGTTGGCAGCGATCGTGAACAGCCATGGCTTGAAATGACGCGTGCTGTCGAAGGTGCTTGCTGCTAGGTGAACCTGCAGGAAGGTCTCCTGGAACACGTCGTCGGCAGCCGCGCTTGAACCAAGGAACCGCGCAAGGAATCCGTGCAATTCCGTCCGATAGCGCTCCAACAGGGCGGCGAACGCTTGGCGGTCGCCGTCGATGTAGGCAGTCAGGAGGGCTTCGTCTGTGATTTCAGCGGTCGCCATCGGGGAAGGGGCGCTTCCGGCGGACGCGCGGCGCGTCATAGTACGGGAGGAACGGCACTTTGCCTCGGTTCCCTCCGTAAATTGGCGCGCCCGGCGGGATACGGTCTTGGCAAGGTCGCCCAAGCCGTCAAGCAGGGTGTCAAAGGGAAGGGCGTGGACGGCGCTTCCGTGCGCGGCCAGTAGTTCCTCAAGGGTGATCGCTCGTGCGGCGATGGTCGTCATGAAGGTGCTACGATCCCTCCCCCGACCCGGATCGCCCGAGTTCGGAGTGTTTGTGAAGATTTCCTTTGCCCCCCCCAGGAACCCCGGAACCACCATGGCCGTCCCGATTTCCCAGATGTGGACCGTTGCTTCGTACGTTCTCGGACAACGGATCCGTGGAATCAAGCGTTACCCCTTAGTCCTCATGCTCGAGCCGTTGTTTCGTTGCAACCTCTCATGCGCTGGCTGCGGCAAGATTCAGTACCCGCCGCACATCTTGAAGAAGAACCTCAGCGTTGCAGAATGCATGCGCGCGGTGGACGAGTGCGGCGCGCCGATGGTGAGTATTCCCGGCGGCGAGCCGCTCTTGCATCCAGAGATCAAGGAACTTGTTGAAGCCTTAGTGGCGCGCAAGAAGTACATCTACCTGTGCACCAACGCGCTACTTTTAAAGGAGAAGTTGGAAGCCGGGCTGTTCAAGCCAAGCAAGTACTTGAGCTTCAGTGTTCACATGGATGGCCAAGAAGAGCACCATGACTTTGCGGTGTGTCGCGAGGGAACGTTCCAGAAGGCGCTTGAAGGAATCCGCCTGGCAGTGAAGATGGGTTTCCGCGTCACAACCAACACCACGCTCTTTCAGGCCGCCGATCCTGCTTCGGTGCGCGGATTCTTTGACGAGATGATGGAACTTGGTGTTGAAGGCATGATGGTCAGCCCTGGATATGCCTACGACAAGGCCCCCGATCAAGAGAGTTTCCTTGGTCGTCGCAAGACCAATGAGCTCTTTGAGATGATTCTCTCCAACCGCAAGAAGAGCTGGAAGTTCAACATGAGCCCGCTCTTTCTTGAGTTCCTCATGGGTAAGCGCGACTTTGAGTGCACGCCGTGGGGCAGTCCGGCTTTCAACATCTTTGGATGGCAGAAGCCCTGCTACCTCCTGCAAGAGGGGTACTACGACACCTTCAAGGAACTCATGGAAGACACCGCTTGGGAACGCTACGGCGTGAAGAGCGGCAACCCAAAGTGCCAGAATTGCATGGTGCACTGTGGCTATGAGCCAACCGCTGTTGACTACACGTTCTCCGGTGTCACTGGCATCTGGGCAAACGTGAAGGCGCTGGTTGCGCCGCTCTATCCCAATGAGGCTGCAGCGAAGCGCCTTGTTGAGGAATCCAAGAAGCCGCATCGACCCATTGAGCGTTTGGTGCAGTTGGGTATTGCGAAAGATGTCGGCGAGAAGAGCGCAGCGTGAGTGGCGTGCTGCGTCGCGGTGGTCGCGTGGTCATGGCCACGCACGCGGCAGCAGTGATGGCGGCGGTCTTGCAGGCTGGATGTCATTCCACCGAACCTGTTCGCGCTGACGAGGCGCCAGCGACGCTTCATGTCACGGTCTTGGGTATCACTCCCGGCCGCGGTGTGGTGCGCTGTGCGCTCTACGCCGATCGTGCCACCTTCTTGACCCGCGCTGGAATCTCTGAGGGTTTCAGTGTTCCTGCAACGAACGAACGCGCCGAGTTTGAATTGCATGCGCGCTCGGGGCAGGCAGTGGTGGTGTCCGTCTTTCAGGAC
>DBCE01000210.1 GCA_002292895.1 Phycisphaerales bacterium UBA966 | reverse complement strand
TACACGCGTTCGGACGCAACCACTTAATCCCCTGTTCCTACTCTCCTGTCAATCGGTGCCGCGCAACCAGCACCCTGAGATGATGCCGCGATTTTGGAACAAGTCAAGGAAGTGCATGCCCTGATCCGCGAAAGAATTCGTGTGAGGGCAAATTCAACAATGATTCCGGATTAAATCGGCGCAATTACTTGCCATGAAAGGGCTTCCGTGCAAAAATTCCCGTCCCCGCGCTTCAACGCTTGGGGGCCGGGACCGACTTGGCGCACGCCAATCGTTCGAGTGGCGCGGTCGAATCGGAGAAAAGGGGCAATGTGAAACACGTTATCGGCAAACACCCCGGACACCTCTATAGGCGCGAAATGAACGCACCCTGAATCAATCGAAAGTCGAACAATCCAAGAATTTCGTGACTTCGACACATTCCATGATGGGTGGAGCCCACAGGTTGCGTTCATAGAAGAGGAGCAGGGATGTGCGGCCGAAAGGCGCTCGCCATCACCGTTCCGAAAGCCACTCCCTTCGTGCACCCGGCAGGGTTGCTCGGAGAAACAAACGCCCCCTGGAGTTACACGCCTCCGGGGGGTTGTTCTTTTTAAGGGAATATTTCGTAAGTGGCGGTTGTGTCAGGCCTCGCCGAAACCGATGATCGAGCAGCAGGCGTTCCATTGGGCAGGTACCCAAGTGCGCCCCGACTGATGGGATAAGGAAAGAACCAATGACGAACAACAAGAAACTCAACGCGAAGGACTTGGCATCGATGAAGGGTGGCGCCGCCAAAGCCGGCGCAAAGCCATCGGGCTTAGCCAAGGCCAGCACCGGTCGAGTTGCCCCGAAGGCGGTCAATTTGGGCGCGAAGAAGCGCTGACGGGTACCACGGACCGGCTCAAGGCAATTGGCTGCGCAACGCTGTTTGGGGTGCGCGCCGATGCTTGGGCAGGTTGGAGGCGCTCCGCCTCGAGCAATGGCGGGATTTTTAGGAAGGCGTCCGGATCACTACCCGGATCACCTGACTCAGGGGCTGGCAGCGATATGTCGCTGTTGATCGATAGTCCCGCTCGCCCCGGCACCATACCGGTGGCATCGGCAAGGTCAAGCAGCGCAAGTTGGTAGCTGACAACCGCTGCCGCTTCAGATCGCTGCGACTCGGAAAGTTGCGTCAGGGACTGCGTGAGATCAGTGATCGTGGACGCACGCTTCTCATAGAGAACGCGAACGCCTTCATACGCACGTGCCGCAAGGTCTACGGCTTGCCGTGTAGCTACCACTAGTTGCCACCCCGTCTTGGTGCGAGAGACGGTGTCGTACACCTCGCGTGAAATGGACAGACGCCGGTCTTGTCCCGTAGCGAGTTCCTTCAGACGCTGATACAGCGCGGCACGGAGGTCGGCCTTCGCAGCTTCGTTACCAAGCGGAACCTGCAAACGCACGCCGGCGTTGAATGCCAGCGTCATCGACCCATCAGCGCCGTTACCCCCGATGGCAGAACCAAGATCAGTTCCAAACCCAACCGGCGCGCTGGTGCCAAACGCATCGAGCTTTGGAAGCAACCCATTCTGCGCAACTTGAATACCGAGCGTCGCCTCGGCGATTGCCACTTCCGCCTCAAGCATCTCCGTGCGACGACGTAAGGCGATATCGAGCACGGTTTGCGGGACAAAGCGATACTGAATCAGCTCTGGCCCGGACGTGAATTTGATCACCACTGAATCATCAAGCGGTAGATCGGTGCGATTCATCGCTTGCTTGAGTTGTCGCGACCGTGACCGCAGTTGTTCACTGGCGGCAATCACATCGCCAATCTGGCTGACGGCCAGGTACTTGGCCTTGATCACTTCGCTCGTGGACGCCATGCGCGTAGCTGCCAATCGCTCAGCGACTGCAACCTGATCGACGGCGCGGCGGTAACTCTCCAACGAAATATCAAACGCACGCGAGGCGCCGTACGCGCGCCAGTAGTTGCGCTCCGCATCTACAAGGTATTGCTGCACCATCATTCGGGTGCGAATCTCCACGCGGCGCTGGCCAAACTCGGCGACCAGAATGCTCGCCTCATTGACCAATCGCCCGCCACCGCGCAAAAGCGGCTGCGTCAGCGAGACTCGCGGCACGCTTTGGTATCCCGTGCCGTCTTGATTGTCCAGTGAATTCAATTCATCATTGAAGTACAGAAGACTCCAATCAACATCAAGTTGACCACCATCGGCGAGCGGCACATTGAGATTGGGACGAACATTCGCATTCCAAATATCTGCCTGTAGAGGCGGTTCATAGTTGACATCACGGCCGCCATCAGCAATGAGACCGAAGGTCCACTCAAACTTGGCACGTTCGCGGAGAGCTCGCTCATTGGCAATGGCTGGATCAATGCGCGCCACCTTGATGCCAAGGTTGTTCTCTAAGACCGAAGCCCGAACTTCCGAGAGGTCAACATCCAGACGGCGCTGCCCGGGCTCAAGTCCCGCCAGCTCTTCGGGAGTGGGCGGAGCAACCGTCGAAGATGGAAGCGGACCTGTTTCTCCCAGCGCTGCCAAGTCTGCCCCGTCAATATGAGCAAGCTGTTCGGCGACGTCCTTGGAAAGAATGCCACGATCGCGGTACGGTGATTCGCAGGCGACCAGCACCGTAGTGATGAGCAACAGGGTTGTGTTACGCCGGAACGATCGAAAGGATTGGCACGCAGCGGCGCTCGCGGTACGGATGTTGGTCATGCCACGCCGCCCGACTGCGATGTCGGCAGCTCAAGCAACTGCCGCCGGACCAGTTCGCGAAAGGGACCCTCAGCAGACGCCAGGTCATCAAATCGACCGACCTGAACCACCTCCCCAGCCGAGAGCACATAAATGCAATCGGCGGCTCGCACCGTGCTCAAGCGATGAGCAATCACAATACGGGTGACCTTGCGCTCTTCCAAGGTTCGCGAGACGTATGCCTGTGAGACTTCATCGAGCGCGCTGGTGGCCTCATCAAGCACAAGAATGCGCGGCTGGGTCACCAGCGCACGCGCAATCAACAGCTTCTGCAATTGCCCGCCAGACAGCGTGTGCTCGTTGACGAAGGTGCTCATCTGCATGGGCATTTCGCGGATGTCTTCCGCAAATCCGGCAGCCTCCGCTGCAGTCCACGCATCCTCCTTGGAAAGGAGCGTGGCACCCACAATATTTTCCAACATAGTTCCCGGAATTACCCGCGCATGTTGCCCCACTACGCCGATTTGCCGACGCACCGAGACCAAATCCAACTTTGCTAGGTCCTTGCCATCAAAGAGGACCTTTCCTGCCGTCGGGCGCCGCAACCCAAGTAGCAACTGTGCAAGCGTGGACTTTCCGCTTCCCGATGCCCCGACGATGGCAATGAAATCACCAGCGGCAACTTCAATGGAAACGCCTCGGAGGACCTCGTCTGCAGAACCTGAGTAGGCAAATCGAATGCCTTGAATTGACAAGCTGCCAGAGAGTTGCCCGGCGCTTTCTGCTCCGGGATCAGACTCGGAACGTTCCTCAAGAATCGGCAGCAGTCGACCCATCAGCGGCGCGATTTCAGAAATGTCGCCGATGGCGTAGCCAAACGAAGTGATCGCTGCGAGCGCTGCCAGGAATGCGGCATTGAAGGCCATGAAGGC
>DBCE01000170.1:2797-5087 GCA_002292895.1 Phycisphaerales bacterium UBA966 | reverse complement strand
ATGCACGTCACCGCGTTTGTTGAAGGCTGGGGTCTCTATTCCGAACGCTTGGGCATCGAGATGGGTTTCTTCCAGGATGATCCGTATGCAAACTTCGGCCGGCTGATCTATGAAATGTGGCGCGCGACACGATTGGTGGTTGATACCGGCATCCACGCGTTTGGATGGAGCCGCGAACGCGCCATCGATTACATGAAGCAACACACTGCGCTCAGCCAGATGAATATCGAACGCGAAGTCGATCGGTACATTGACTGGCCCGGCCAAGCGTGTGGTTACAAAATTGGTGAATTGCGCATCCGTGCCATGCGCGCTCAAGCTGAACGCGAACTTGGCGCAGCGTTTAATGTGCGTGCGTTCCATGACGCCGTACTGGGAGCGGGCGCCATCCCGCTGGATGTCCTGAGCACGCGGATCGATGCATGGATCGCCGAACGTCGTGCCGCTGCCGCCGCGATTGCGCCAGCGACTTCGCCCGCGACAGCGCCAGTGCCCGCACCCGCATCCGCGCCCGTTCAGCCCTCCGCCACCCAGCGGCCGTCCTGAAGCCACGGATTGGTGCGGCGCTCGGCGCCAATGGTGGTCGCTCCGCCATGCCCGGGATGCGTGCGTACTGCGTCCGGCAGCGCCATCAGCACCGTATGCAGCGAACGATGCATGGTGGCAGCGTCGCTGGTTGGGAAGTCAACGCGACCGATCGATCCAGCGAACAAGGTGTCGCCCACGAACGCCTCGTTGGCTGCATCGCACACCAACGTCACGCCCCCCGGACTGTGCCCGGGGGTGTGCAACACCCGCCACACGGATCCGGAAAGTTCCAGTTGATCGCCGTGCGCCAACGTGCCATCAGCACCGCGCGTAGTGATCGGCATGCCGATGAATGCACTGAGATTGAGTTGCGGATCGTTCAGGAATGCGTGTTCCGCGGCGTGCAGCAACACCCGCGCGGCTGGAAACGCAGTGCTCACCTCGTTCAATCCGGCAATATGGTCCGCGTGCGCGTGGGTCAGCAAGATGTGGCTCGGAACGAGCCCCTGAGCGCGCACGAATTGGATCACTTCTTCCGGATCCTCTCCGGGATCAATGATCCAGCACTCACGCCCAACCGCGCTCCCATCCGAAGCGGGCACCCATGCCACGTAGCAGTTGGTCTGAAAGGTGCCCAGTGGAAATTGCTCAATCACTAGCTTTGACATACCGGGAGGGTACGCAGGTATCGTGCCCGCGTGGCACTCGGACGGACCCGGAAACCATCGCTTGATTCAATGCCCGCGACCATCGCGCCCAGCGTCGGCTCGTCCGCACACTTTCCGCGCGTTGCAACGGTCGCGGCTCGGTGGGCGTGTATGGTCATGCTCCTGTCCGCTCCTTCGCTCCTCACTGCGTGCGAACAAATGTCCAGCGACATGGGCGACGCTTCCAATTCGTTGTTCCCGCCCTCGCCTGCTGAGGCTGGCCGATGGGCAGTGGATGACAGTGACCCCGAGAACCAGCGCCGCGGCGTGCTACTCATCGGTAACTCGGGCTTCGGTGGCGAGCCCGTCTATGTGAACTTGTACCGTCTGTACATTGACGAAAATAGCGACCCGGTGGTGAAGGCCACTGCCATTCAAGCGCTGGCGCGGCACGCGCGCGCCGAAGATGCGGTGATCATCGCGAAGCAGCTCGAAAACAAAAACGAGCAGATTCGTATCGCCGCCGCCAAAGGTCTGCAGCGCATTCATAATCCAAAGATCACCGATGTGATTTGGAAGAAGCTCATCCAAGAAGACGAAACTTCGGCGGTACGCGTCGAACTTGCCATCGCGTTGGGTCAGTATTCCACGCGCGATTCGTTTGAGGCGCTGTGCAGTTCGCTTGACGATCGTGAACTTGCTGTTAACTTGGCCTCGGCGGACAGTCTGCGGCTCATCACTGGCGCTGACTTTGGGCTTGAACCAGGTCTGTGGCGCAGTTGGGCCGATGCAAATCCCAAGGCATTGCGCGCCGATGTTCCGTACTACTACCCCACCTTTGAACGGCAACTGGGAACGCTCGATTACTTGATGTTCTGGGCAATCCCAACCTTTGAACAACCGGGAGTTCCTGCAGGAATGCGTGAAACGGCCCCGGCGGACGGCGCGCCGCAGAACGAATTCGGAAACCTCGGCGAGAAGGGCTGATATCGGCGAGCGCAACCATGCGGTCGCCTACACTTGTCGCCCTTGCCCACCGACCCAACAGCTGCTCCAGACCCCCGCACGCGCGCAACAGTGAAGCCTGCTGAGAGTGCGAGCGATACGGCAGCGGA
>DBCE01000170.1:0-2700 GCA_002292895.1 Phycisphaerales bacterium UBA966 | reverse complement strand
GCCGAAGCCGCTGCCGACGATGAACGAATCATTAAGAGCGGACGACTTGCCGGCAAGAGTCTGTGGCAATCAATCTGGATTCTTTCCATTCCGGTGTTGGTTCAGCAGCTCATGGCGGCGCTCGTGGGAACCACCGACACGCTCCTCGCTGGAAATCTTCCGCCGGGCACCGCTGGCGCAGCGCTTGACGGCGTGGGTTTCGGCGCAACTTTCATGTGGGTAGCGACCATCGTTCTCATGGGCATTGGGATCGGCGCGCAGGCGATCATTGCGCGCGCGATGGGCAGCGGCAACGTCACCGAAGCGCGCGCCGCGGGCGGTACGGCCGTCACGGTGAGTTTCGTTGCAGGGATCGGCGGTGCGATTGCTAGTTGGTTCGCCGGTCCGATTGCCGCCGAATGGATGGGGCTATCCGACGAGGCGCTCCGCTACGCAACCGAATTCGTGCACATCATCGCCATCAGTATGCCGCTCATGTCAGTGATGATGGTGGGAGGCATGGCACTCCACGGCGCGGGCGAAACCGTCAAGCCAAGCGTCATTGCCGTGGCAACCAATGTGGTCAATGTGCTGTGTTCATGGGCGCTCTCGGGGGTTGTGGTGGTCTTTGGATCGCTCACCATCGCCAATCCATCATCGGTTGATCCCAGCCGCTGGGGCGTGTGGGGCATCGCTGCGGGCACCTCCATCTGTTACGCGGTCGGCGGCATCTGGACCCTCGTGGTGCTTCTGCGCGGCGTCAAAGATTTCAAAGTGGCTCCCGCCAACCTGCTGCCCGATCGCGTCATGTTGCAGCGCATCACTACGCTCGGCATTCCCAACATGCTTGAGGGCGCCACCATGTGGCTCACCACCAGCATCGGCGTCACAAAGTTCATCGGCATCATCGCGGTTGCGGAAGGCGGCGCTGCGGGTCCAGTGAAAGGACTCTTCGGCGCGCACATGGTCACGGTGCGTTGGGAATCGTTCAGCTTCCTTCCGGGATTCGCCATGGGCACCGCAGCTGGCGCGCTTGCCGGGCAGTACATGGGTGCGGGTTCTGCAATCATGGCGCGTCGTGCCATCTGGGCATGCTTGTGGATTGCCATGACCATCATGGGGCTCCTCGGCATCGTGTTCATGGTCGCAGGCGACACGCTCGCCCACCTGATGAGCCGTGATCCGGTCATCATTGCGGAAGTTCCCAAGACGCTCTTCATCTGCGGCATCGTTCAGGTGTTCTTTGCAATGGCGCTGGTCATTCGCCAAGGCCTGAAGGGCTGCGGCGACGCGAAGGGCACGTTCCGGATCACCCTTGTTTCGACCGTGCTGATTCGCGTCCCGCTTGCCTACGTGTGCGGGGTCGTGCTCGGTTGGGGGCTCGCGGGTATCTGGATCGGATTGTGTGTGGAACTGGGCGTGCGCGGATTGCTGTTCCTTGCGCGTTTCATGGGCGGCAACTGGGAAAAAGTAAAGGTGTAAGCGCTGCGCTGCGCCACCCTCCTACAATCCGCGATCCATGACTGCCATGCGCCCTGCTCCATCCGTGCACCCCGCCATCAACCCGCTGGCTGACGCCTCGTTCATGGACGCGGTGGTTGCAGGTGCGGCTCGACTCACCCCAGAACAGGGCCTGCACATCCTGCGCGATATGCCACTCGCCGATCTTGGCATGTGGGCCGACCTCCGTTGCCGCGAAGTACACGGTGACCATGTCCGCACCTACGTCATCGATCGCAACATCAACTACACGAACGTCTGCACCGCCAAATGCACATTTTGCGCATTCCGCCGCGATGCGGAAGATCACGATTCGTACACGCTGACCTATGAATCCATTCTTCACAAGATTGAAGAACTCGTAGCGATTGGTGGCACGCAGATTCTCATGCAAGGCGGCATGAACCCAGAGTTGCCGCTGAGTTGGTACTTGGAATTGCTGCGGGAAATCAAGCGACGCTTTCCGAACGTTCACGTCCATGCATTCAGCCCGCCGGAGTTCGTGGAGTTTGTGAACTTCTTTGATCCGCCGGGAGATACCTACGAAGCCAAGGTGCGTGGCATCATGCGCCAACTGAAGGACGCTGGTCTTGATAGCGTCCCGGGCGGCGGCGGTGAGATCTTTGCGCCGGCCGTGCGTTCCAAGATCGGACTCGGTAAGTGCACCGCTGAAGCGTGGCTCACCACCATGTACGTGGCGCACGAGTTGGGGATGAACACTTCGTCCACCATGATGTTTGGCCATATTGAGGGACATGCCGACCGCGTCCACCACATGGAACTCACTCGGCAGTGGCAGGATCGTGCCATCAATGACTTTGCGACGCAGGGTGGCGGCCGCTACAAGGCCTTCATTTCTTGGCCATTTCAGCGCGAGAACACACCACTTGGTCGAGCCAAGGAATGGGGCCACGGAGGCGCCGGAACCACCTCCGGCGATGATCTGTCGCAGCCCTTCCCTGGCGACGTCGTTGCCAAGCTTGATGGAAGCGGCACCAAGGAAGCGCATCCGGAATTCGGTCGCCGCGTTCGAATGGCCGGCGCAACGGAATACCTGCGCACTCAAGCACTCAGCCGCCTGTACCTCGACAACATTCATTCGATCGGCGCGAGCTGGGTCACCATGGGGCCGCACGTTGGCCAAGTGGGACTGCGTTTCGGCGCCAACGACATGGGCAGCGTAATGATGGAAGAGAACGTGGTCTCAAGCGCGGGCACCGT
>DBCE01000171.1 GCA_002292895.1 Phycisphaerales bacterium UBA966 | reverse complement strand
CTTCGTTGGAACGGAGGCGCGCCGCTGGAATTCCGGTGAGGTCACCGGTGTCGATAGTGAATTCAAAGGTAGTGCCGCTACCGGGGGCACTGCGCGCGGAAATGGCGCCGCCCATGATGTCGATGCAGCGCCGCGTGATGGCAAGTCCAAGGCCGGTGCCGCCGTATCGACGGGTGGTGGAACTGTCGGCCTGCACAAACGGTTGGTACAAGCGCGAAAGTTGCTCGGGGGTCATACCGATGCCGGTATCTGCCACTTCAAATGCCAATTTGTCTTGCCGGTCGTCCAGCCTCCGCAGAGTCAAGGTGACCGCGCCTTGGTCAGTGAATTTCACTGCATTACCAAGGAGGTTGATGAGCACTTGGCGCAGGCGTGTTGGATCCGTACTGATGGAATCGGGCACACCTCCATCCATGACCAGGCGAAGTGCAATGCCCTTCTGCCGAGCGCGGTCATCCATGAGTCGCAGCGCATCTTGCACCAGATCAAGCGTGCGAACACGCTGACGATCCATGCGCATTTGCCCAGCTTCAATCTTGGAAAGATCAAGGACATCATTGATGAGTGAAAGCAAGTGGCGCGCATTCCGGCGGATTGTTTCCACAGCTTCATCGCGGGATGGAGCATTTGGTTGACCATCGCCGTGATCAGCCAGTAGATCCACAAAGCCAATGATGGCAGTCATGGGCGTGCGGATTTCATGGCTCATATTGGCTAGGAACTCAGTCTTGGAGCGGCTAGCTGCATCAGCATCATTGCGCGCGGTGACCAATGCCAGGCTGGCCTTGCGCTGAGTGCGCGCTTGCAATAACAGCACGCCAGAAAGACCTGCAAGACCAACAATCATGGCGGTCGATGCGGCAGTGACCAGTTGCCCGTGACCAACTTCGGCGGCGATCAATCGTGGCTGGGCAACGCCGATGACAAACACATTGCCGCCCTTAACGGTGCGCAATCCGCTCAGCGGGAATGCACACGCCATCTGCCCGGATGTTGAAACGCTGGAGCATTGTGCTTCGGATCCACCGAGCGATCCCACCAGCCCAGCGAGCGCCGTAGTCGGAATGGTGATCCCAACTTCACCGCGCTGCGCATGTTCATCAAGGGCATGACCGGTGCCGTCCACAATGACCAAGTCGATTCCAGGCGACTCTTCACTTTCAATCAGAGCTTCGATACGTTCGAATCGAATGCGTGTGGTCACCAGGCCAATGCATCGACCGGTGGTTTCATCGATGACTTGCGCGCTGCACGCGACGGAAAGTCCGGTTGAATCCCACAAGATCCTGGTGAAATCGCAAGAGGTTTGAAATTCCAGAATTGGAACGGGGGAATCTGAATGCAGGCAAGCACTCACCACGGGACGCTGCGAAACGTCCTGTTTCATCAGGAGATCAATGCGCGCTGCCGGAAACGGTGTCCCGTGTATGTCCACCGAATTCACAGCTAAGAGCCGGCCGTCTGCGTCCACAAATGCCAAAGCATCGACAGTGCCCGACCGGCGAATTTCTTCGTTGGCAATCTGCCGGAGAAGCGCGGTGTCATTACGAAGGATCGCGGCAACAACCCCCGGGCGGTGAGTTAACGATTCCGTGTGTTGCAGCACTGGGGCCACCGCTTGCGTTACTTCATCGCGAGTGGCTCGGGTGGCATCGCGCAAGAACAGGGCGGTCTGCGGTGCATCGACGGCATCGGCATCCGCATCGGCCCGGGCTTGTAGTTCGGTGCCGGTCGACTCTGGCGCTCGATCAAGGCGTAGGTCGCGCACCGCCAAGACCAAGCCAGCCACGAAAGCGAGGCCAGCCAGGCTGCCGTACACCATGGGTCGCAAACGATGACGAATAGCTGTGCCCATGTGCCCTCCAGTCAGCCAGGCACCTTTCCCGCAACGCACGTTGTTGGCAAGCCCAGCATGTATCCGAGAACACCATCGGGAGTTGTGGGGCACGAGTCAAGGACGTTCCCGGTCTTCCGATCATTTCGAACCGATTTGCTTGAAAGTTTCGGTGTGATTCTGCGGAAATGAACAGGGAGGTCCGGGAAGCACCTCCCGCGCCGTGATCAGCGTCTCGGATCGCCCAAGGTGCTCGGTTGGAGCGTGGTTGGCTCTGCGCCCGGATCCTGCGCAGGGGCGCGCATCCGCCGCAGCGTGTCGGCCTTCCAAGCCGGCATCTTGTACTCCCATCCGTCGCAGGCTTCGGAAAGGGCAGACCAGTCCGGTACAAAGGGATCCCCATCATGTTTCGCGGGCGTTGGGACTGGTGCTCCCGGGCGCGGTAGCACGCTCAGCGTGAACCACACACCGTCGCTCTCGGCGTGCCCGTTCAGGGTCACCAACGCGGCGCGCGTGTCAAAGCTTGGCGACCATTGTGGTTCCGGGGCGATATCGGTGCGTGCGCGCCGAACGCCATCGATCTCCAATCGCTCTAAGAACGATGGAAGCCCGGTCTTGGCCGAATCAACTTGCTCAACGCTCCAGTGTTCGCGCTCTGGTTCAGTCACAGCAATGCCCCAAGGCATGCGTGGCATTCCCGGTTGCGGGCCCGGGTCATTCGGGCTTGGCGTGGCGGTGAGTCCTGCAATCGATGCGGACAACGTTTCTCCGCTCGGTAGTGACACCAGCGTCCGGTCAATCCACGCCAGTGCATCGGCGGGAACCTGCACGCGTCCCAGTGCACGCCACGTTTGATCTTGAGCAGGTAACCGCGCAAAGACTGCGTCCGGAGCAAATCGCTCATCGCCAAGAATGACCTCTGCGACTGGTGCAGCACCCGGCGCGGTGGCCAAGAAGCGAACCAAGCGCGCCTTCCCTGACTCGTCGGGCCACGCAAGCCCAAGCTCACCGTGTCGATCCTTCTTTGCAGTCATGCGATCATCAACCGTCAAGCTGCCGATAGTTACGAGGAGTGCCCGCACCAACTCTGTTCGCGCTGGGTATCCATCACTACTGGCAACCACCCAGCGATCACCAGCAAGCCGTTCGACCCGCACCGTTGCGTTGCCGCGCAACAACTCAATGGCGCCGATCTCCGCAGCGCGCGACTCCAGACCGGGCACCAGCGCAGAACCACGCGCTCGCTCGGGAGTCATGTCGCGGCTGCGCGCCATGAGGAATGCAGCCCCGGAGAGTGCAAACGCTGCAACAGTGATTCCAATCACTACATTTCGGCGCATGATTCCGTGGCTCACTGCACTGCCTCCCGGCGGCTTGTGCGCCCACGCACCATGTACCAGGCGAGCGCCATGATTGCTACGGCAAGTGGCCAAACGACCGCATTGAGCACAAGAATTCGGGTTCCCAACAATTCAACATCACGCCGCAGGTCATGTTGCACTTGTCGCAGTTCTTTCCGCGCGGCAGTCATGCGCGTCTGTAACTCCTGAATGCGCTGTGCCTGTTCCGGTGTCAGAACGATCTGTTGCACACCCTCCGCGGTACGTTCGCGCTGCAATTCGCCGATTTGTAACTCAGTGCGCTGAATCTCCTCTTGTAATTCCTTCTCGCGCGCAATGAACTTCGTTTCCGCTTCTTTACGCATGTCTTCCACCGCCGTGAAGGGGCGGCGGAATTGCCCGCGCGCGCGAATCTGCGCAAGTGCGGGATTGCCAGCGGCCAGTTCAACGGCGTTGAGAATCATCGGACCGTTGTCTGCAATGGCGCGCTTGCCGGCGTTGACACCAGCACTGCGGTCATCAATGACCCACGTGTCATCCGAAAGTAGATCTGCGTCAGCAAACAGCAGGATGTTGGCCTTGCCTTTGGCAGCAACCCCGTCTGCCGAAGGGAACGCAGAAACGATCTCGCCGGTGATACGCGCCGCCAAGATCTTTGGCGTGCCATCTGACTTGAAGTCCTTGAGGAGCTGTTCGGGGTCGCCAAAGAAGCCAAGTTTGAGCGCTTGAATCATCTGCGATTTCTCGCCGGTTTTGACCAGTGCCTCCACCTTGGACATGCTGCCAGGAACTTGGACGATCGCTCCGGCGCTCATGAAGTTCAGCGCCTGCAGACCGCCGACCAATGGGTCGTTAGCAGTAAATGTTTCCCGCGTCATGGACAGCCATGCTGGGTAATCAAGTTCACGCATGCCACCATTCTTGGAAGGGGCACGAATACGCGTGGCATGAGTCATGTCACCAACCACCATGTCCTTGGCAATGTCCACGCCCCACGCATTGAGGAGCGGGCCCATGTCGTACGTGGTGCCGCCGCGCTTGGCGCCCATCGCGCTTGCGTCGGGGCCGCTGTCAGTTTCCGCGTAGGGATCCGCCAGAACAAGCAGCGGCTTTCCGGCAATCGCCCATGTGTCAATGGCACGGAGCATGCCTTCAGTGAACTTGCGCGGCTGCACAATCATCAGTGCTGCGATGCCTTCGGGAAGTTTGTCAGCGGTGGCGTCAATCGGCACCACATCGGCCTGTTCGCCGAGTTGCTGGATCACCACCGGTGGCCCCTTCTGCATCATCGGGTTGCGCGGATCAGCACCGCCTTCAAGCGGCATGCTGCTCAGCAGACCCAACTTCGGCTTGGTGGGTCGACCAACCGAGGAAATGGCACGAAGCAATTCGTACTCCAGAAGTGGCTCATTCTCTGGAGAGAGGTAGGGCAGCGTCTCCTTGCGATCGGTGGGTCCGCGCACAACCAGGCCAAGCGTCAGCGTTCGGCCACTGCCATCAACGGCCAGGGCGGGCAAACCCGCTGCACGTGCTTCATCTTCAGCTTCGCTGAACGGCTCTGGGTCGATGAATCGAATTTCCAAATTGCCGTTGGAACGCTGCCGGAGTTCTTCCAGATACTCGCGCACCCGCTGCCCGTGCGCGCGAATCAGCGGTTGATCCTTGGAACCCTCTTGTGTCCAGAAGTAATCGATGCGCACCGGCTCATCAAGTGTTGCCAAGGTGCTATCAACACCTTTACTGGTGCTGTACAGCCGGTCTTGCGTCAAATCAGCGCGCAGGAACGGCACGGTGATGTCGATCACCGTGTTCAGCGCTACTACGCCCACTGAGACAGCGGCGATAGCCAAGAGTGCATTACGTCGAGTTTCTGTGCGTGCTGCCATGGGTGCTACTCCGCCTTCTTCCATTCGACCACGATCCCGTTCAAGAACAAGAACGCTGCCGATACTGACACGAAATACAGAACATCGCGGCCGTCCAGGACTCCGCGCATCATGCTTTCAAAGTGCGTCAAGACGCTCATCGCTGCAATGGCCTCCACTGCGGTGCGCGGCAGCCAGCCACTGACAAAGTCAAGCAGCATGGGGAAACCAATGACCATCAGTAAGAAGCACGCCACGCCACTGAGCACAAATGCAATCACTTGGTTCTTGGTGAATGCTGAGAGAAATGCACCGATGGCAAGGAATGTGCCGGCCATCAGTGCGCTGGCGATGTATCCAACAAGAATTGATCCGTGATCGGGGCTACCGAGCCATGCCACCGTAATCCACAGTGGCGCAGTGAGTGCCAGCGCCACGCAAGCAAACGCCCACGCCGCCAAGAACTTTCCAAGCACCAAGTCACGAACGGAGAATGGCAGAGTCAGCAACAGCTCGATCGTTCCGGTGCGTCGGTCTTCTGCCCAGAGACGCATGCTCAGCGCTGGTACCAAGAACAAGTCCAGCCACGGCTGCACTTGGAAGAATGGCCGCAAGTCTGCCTGTCCGCGTTCGTACAAGCCGCCCATTTGGAACGTGAGCACGGCTGACATGAACAGGTAGATCACCAAGAAGATGCCTGCCAATGGGCTGGTGAAATACGCCGCAAATTCCCGGCGAAAGATGGTTGCGATGCGTGCAGTGGAGTTCATCGGGATGCTGCCTTTGTGCGCGGGGCGCCACCAATATCGCTGGTGGTGAGCATGCGGAACACATGATCGAGTCGGTTGCTGGTGATGTTGGCGGGAGCCTTGGCATCAAGCGCCTTTGGAGTGCCGTCAAAGACAACGCGGCCTTCATTGATGATCACTGCGCGCGTACACACTGCTTCCACTTCTTCAAGAATATGGGTGGAAAGCACTACGGCGCGATCATCGCCGAGTCGGCGAATGAGTTCGCGAACTTCATGCTTCTGATTTGGATCAAGCCCATCGGTTGGTTCATCAAGTACCAAGATCGGTGGGTCATGCAGAATCGCCTGCGCCAGTCCGGTGCGTCGCTTGTATCCCTTGGAAAGCGTGTCGACCAATTGACGGCGGTAGGGTTCTAAATGCAGGCGTTCAATCGAGCGATCGACGCGTGACCGCGCATCCGCGCCCACATAGCCGCGCGCACGCGCCACGAAGTTCAAGAACTCTTCCACGCGCATATCGCCGTAGGCAGGTGCGCCTTCGGGCAGGTAGCCGAAGGTGCGCTTGGCAGCAATCGGAGCATCAGCAAGCGCAATGCCGTCCAGGGTGACAGTGCCGGCCGTGGGCTCAAGAAATCCGGTGAGCATGCGCATGGTGGTGCTCTTTCCTGCGCCGTTTGGCCCAAGGAATCCCAACACCTGCCCGGCGGGAACGATGAGATCGATCCCTCGAACCGCTTCGAATGAACCAAACGATTTACGAAGTCCGCGTGCCGCGATCAGTTCCTTCATGGGGCGTTGAGTTTAGCCGCGCATGGGGTGATGTGCGCAAAAGACGGTTGGTTGCGGCGTATCCTGCACAGGATGTCCGCTGTCACCAAAGTTCCGGCTGCTGTGCGCGCTCTTGAGAGCTTCGCGAGGCGCTTTGGTGGCCGCCCGACCGTCTTGGCGCGAGCGCCGGGGCGCGTCACGCTCATTGGCGAGCATGTGGATTACTCCGATGGGTTAGTGCTACCCATGTCAATTGACCGCGACTGCATTGCTGCAGTGCGGGTTTCAAACGATGGCAGATGGCGCGCGTGGAGTGATGATTTGCAATCGCTTGCGGAGTTGCCGGATCCCGCCGCGGCGTCTACTGCGCCCCGTGCGACCGGTGCTGCCGCGTGGTCGAACCTGGCGCTTGGCGTATTGGCGGGGTTCGCACGTGAGGGCGTTCGTGTTCCACCGCTGGAGATGTCGTTTGCAAGCGATGTCCCGCTGGGCGCTGGTCTCAGTTCAAGTGCGGCGCTCACCGTGTCATTAGCAACCGCGGTGGCAGAGGTGCTTTCGGCGCCGCTCTTCGGCATTCCGCTGGCGCGTATGTGTCAAGAGGCGGAGTCGGAATTTGGCGGCGTTCCATGCGGCATTTTGGATCCGTTGGCCTCCGCACTCGGGCGTGCTGATCATGCCATGCTCATCGATTGTCGGTCGCTTGACGTGCGTTTCGTGCCGTTTCCGCCAGCTTCGCGTGTGGCGCTCCTGGTCTTTGATTCTGGCGTTCATCGATCACTGTCCGATGGTCGGTACGCGGGGCGCAGGCATGAAGTGGAAGATGCCGCACGCGCCGCTGGTGTTGGCATGTTGCGCGACTTGGATGAAACCAAACTTCGCACGCTCAAGTTGCCAGCACTCTTTGAACGCCGTGCTCGTCACGTGGTGCGGGAGATCCAACGTGTGCAACTTGCAGCCAACGCGCTTCGCCGCGACGACATGGAACTCTTTGGTTTATTTATGGCGCAGAGTCATCAATCCCTGCGCGATGACTTTGCAGTGAG
>DBCE01000016.1:2990-3400 GCA_002292895.1 Phycisphaerales bacterium UBA966 | reverse complement strand
GCCATCAAGTGGCACCCGGATCAGAACCCCGACAACCCAGACGCCGAGGGCAAGTTCAAGCAGTGCGCTGAGGCATACGAAGTGCTCAGCGACCCAGAACGCCGCGCGGTGTACGACCGCCACGGACATGCTGGCCTGCGAGGACGCGCCGGACACGATTTCAATTCCATGCATGTTGAGGACATCTTCTCGATGTTCAACGACATCTTCGGTGGCCAATCGGGCGGCGGTGGCGGACGCCGCCAACGCGGACCGGCGCGCGGATACGACCTTGAAACCGAAGTGGAAATCACCCTCGAGGAAGTCCTTGAAGGTTGCGAGCGGGAGATCCCGTTCAAGCGCCTTGAAGTCTGCACGCAATGCAAGGGCAGCGGAGCAAAGCCCGGTAGCAAGCCGATCGAATGCTCCAC
>DBCE01000016.1:2789-2959 GCA_002292895.1 Phycisphaerales bacterium UBA966 | reverse complement strand
GGGCAAGGACAAGTTGCGCAGAATGGCCTCGGCGGACTGTTCCGCATGGTCACCACTTGCCCCACGTGTCAGGGACGGCGCCACATCATTAAAGACAAGTGCACCGAATGCTCTGGCCAAGGGCGCATGAGTGTGCAGCGCAAGTTGAGCGTGAAGATTCCACGCGGTAT
>DBCE01000016.1:2155-2763 GCA_002292895.1 Phycisphaerales bacterium UBA966 | reverse complement strand
TCTGACAGCCAAGTGGTGCGCGTTGCCGGCGAAGGCGAACCGCCGCCACCACAGATGAGCCCCGATGGCACCGGTGTTCGTGGCGATCTGCACATTGTTGTCCGCGTTGCGGAAGATGAACGCTTTGAGCGTCAAGGCTCAGACCTGATCACCGCGCTCGAAGTTTCATTCGCAGATGCGGCGCTCGGTGGCAGCGTGAGTATCGAAACGCTTGACGGTGTTTCGGAGACCGATCTTGATGCCGGCACCCAACATGGCGAGTTGTTCCGCCTTGATGGCAAAGGCGTTCCGGATCTGCGTACCGGGCAGCGCGGCGACCTCGTCGTGGTGGTGCACGTGGTCGTGCCGCGCCGACTGAGCAACAAGCAACGAGAGCTGATCACCGCGCTGCGCGATGCTGAGCGCCCTGCTCCGCCGCCGCCAAAGGATTCCGCGCGCAACAACACCGCTAGCAAGGATTCAGCCAGCAAGGGCTCCGGTAAAGGCGGATTCGGCAAAGCGACGAAGAAGGAAGATTCGTCTGCAAAGAGCCCGGGATTTTGGGGCAAAGTGAAGGACTCGTTCGGGACATAAACCAGCGCGATTACGCAAGGAACACACCATGACCG
>DBCE01000016.1:439-2135 GCA_002292895.1 Phycisphaerales bacterium UBA966 | reverse complement strand
CCAGCCACACCAACGCCCGCACGGACATCATCACCAGCCCGAAGGCAACGCGGACGAATCGCGTCAGCATCATCACGCCGAATCGGAAGCGCAGCCCTTTGTGGACGACTGCGCCCCAGAGCGCGAAGAATTAGAAACCGCCATTCGCGTACTCAACGCCGAACTGGCGCAGGCCAAGAGCGACACCTTGCGCGCCGTTGCTGACTTTCAGAATTTGCAGCGCCGCACCTCTGATCAGGAGCCGCGCATGAGACAAAACGCCATGGGCATGGTGGTACGTCAGGTCATCCCGGTGCTTGATCACTTTGACCTTGCACTTGCTCAGGATCCAGCACGGATGAACGTGACCGCTGCCATTGATGGCATGCGCATGGTTCGATCGGAATTGATCAAGGCCCTGGAGCGGTCAGGCGTGGAGTTGATTCAGCCCAAGACCGGCGATGCATTTGACCCCCATCACGCCGAGGCAATTATGCAACATGCCGCGGCGGGCATCGAAAGCGGGCATGTCAGCATGACGCTGCAGCCCGGCTATCGTTTAGGTGAAACCGTGCTGCGCGCCGCAAAGGTGGCGGTTGCGCCCTGATTGGACCGAAGGAACACCATGCCAACCTACGAATACGAATGCTCGAAATGCGGCCATGCTTGGGAACTGTTCCAATCAATCAAGGCTGAAGCCGAGCGTAAATGCCCCAAGTGCGCCAAGATGACCGCCGTTCGCAAGATCGGTATGGGCGCGGCAATCTTCACCGGCGCGCGTGCAGCTGAGCCAGCGGGTGAAACCGCTGCGAAGAGCGCTGCAGCTGCTGTGGAGACCACGGCCACTGGCACTGGAGCAGAGAGCAAGGTTTCCAGCACCGACGCTGCAAAGACCGGCGGCAAACCCGCTGACGCGGCCAAGGGTGAGACCACGAAGGCTGGCGCATCCGCAGGCAGCACCGACACTGCCAAGCCAGCCGCCGACACTCCCAAGGCCCCAGAAACCGCCGCACCCGCCGACGGCGGCAAGGTGAATGCAACGCATCCGGCTCGTGAAGGTCGCGGCGCGGGAAATGTGCGCGACGCCATCCAACGCCAACGCAACAAATTTGGCCCTCCCGGTAAGAATCACGGTAAATCGGGTGCAAAGTTTGGCGGCAGCTCCACCCGGCGTGGTCTGCGCTAGACCGTGCAAGTAACCTTGCTGCGTGCCACTCCGATTCATCCAGCGCATTGAAGACCATCTGGCCTATGACAACTATCGCCCCGTCGACATCGACGAGGCGAGGAAGCAGATGCGTGTCAGCACTGACGACGCCGAGGCGTTTGCAGCAGCTGTGGAACGACTGACGGCTGAAGGCCGCCTGGAAGTGGGGCCTGATGGAAAGCTCCGGCTTCCGCGCTACAAGGACGAGGTCGAAGGAAAGCTCAAGCTCAATCCGCGCGGCTTCGGATTTGTGGTGCCGGATCATCCCACCCGCGAAGGTGATCTCTTCGTTCCAGTAGGCCAAACCAAGGATGCATTGAACGGAGATCGCGTGCGCGCCAAGGTGTTGCGCAAGGGCGGCGGCCATCCCATGACCCGCGGCGGAACCGGTGCGCAAGAAGGACCAACCGGTCGAATCATTGAAGTGCTCGAACGCGGACAGCAGCGCTTTGCAGGAACGCTGACGAAGTCTGGGCGCGAATGGTTGGTGGTTCCCGATGGACGATCACT
>DBCE01000016.1:249-413 GCA_002292895.1 Phycisphaerales bacterium UBA966 | reverse complement strand
CGCGATCCGGTGGTGGTTCGTGACGCCGGCGCCAAGGGCGCGAAGGCTGGCGACAAGGTGGTCTTTGAGATCATCCGCTACCCCACTGATCTTGATTACGCAGAAGGCGTGATCACTGAGGTGCTCGGCGAAGCTGGGCGCCCGGACGTTGAAACTCGCGCCGT
>DBCE01000016.1:0-189 GCA_002292895.1 Phycisphaerales bacterium UBA966 | reverse complement strand
CAAGACTGAGTTTCTGGAAGAAGCGGTCGACGAGGCCCGCGAAGCCACGCGTCGATTCGACCGAGAATCCACTGGTCCGTGGGAAGACCGCGAAGATCTCACGCAGAAATTGGTATTCACCATCGATCCGCCCGATGCGCGCGACTTTGACGATGCCATCAGTATTCAGCACGATGCCGTGCGCGGCGA
>DBCE01000149.1:2510-5650 GCA_002292895.1 Phycisphaerales bacterium UBA966 | reverse complement strand
CGCGCGCAACGGAGGGGGCGGTGGGCGGCTGAACTCACACCGAAAGCAGGCGTTCGGCGATCTGTAGACCGTTGAGTGCTGCGCCCTTGCGGATTTGGTCGCCGGAGACGAACAAGTTCAGGCCAAATCCTGCGGCTTGGCTGTGGTCCGCACGGATGCGGCCAACGAGTACTGCGTCGCGGCCCGTCGCGTTGATGGGTTCGGGGAATCGGTTGGCAGCGCGATCGTCTACTAACTCAATTCCCGGTGCAGCCGCAAGTACAGCCCGCGCGCGTTCTTCGGTAATGGGTGTTCGGAACGTCAGATTGATTGACTCGCTGTGCGCACGCAAGACCGGTACACGCACGCATGTGGCAGTAATGGCAACGTCCGGATCGCGCCAGATCTTTCGCGTTTCTTCCAGCAACTTCCGCTCTTCCTCATTCTGCCCGTCGGCGCCAATAGCGCTGTCGTGACTGAACAGATTGAAGATGTACTGACGACCAAAGATCGGCGTCTGTAGCGGCTGACCCGCTGACCAGTCGCCTGCTTGTTGTGCGAGTTCAGCCATCGCAGCTGCGCCCGCGCCGCTTGCTGCTTGGTACGTCGATACAACCATCCGCGCAATGCCCGCTTCGCGATGCAACGGCGAAACCGCCATCAGCGCAATGATGGTTGAGCAATTCGGAACAGCAATGATGGTTGGCGCCCGGAGCGCATCAAGTTCCGCACCGTTCACTTCAGGAATCGCCAAGGTGTAGCGCTGATCCATACGAAATGCACTTGACTTGTCGATCACCCACGCGCCCGATGCAACCGCTTGCGGCGCCCACTCTTTGCTGATGGCACTGCTTGCTGAGAAGAACGCAATGTTCGTTCCAGCGAAACATCCCGGCGCAAGCGGCTCGACCGTTACATCGCGGCCCAGCGCTCGCAGCGTCTTGCCCGCACTGCGTGCACTGGCAAACACCCGCACGCTGCGCGCAGGAAATGAGCGTTCCGCAAGCAGTGCAAGCAATTCCTCGCCGACCGCTCCGGTTGCTCCAACGATTGCAATCGCTGGCTCTGTTGGGATTCGCGCCTGAATCACTTGCGACGCTTCGGCTCAATGCCAACTAAGTAGAAGCGCGCCACTTGCGCGTCAAAGGCAGTGTGATCCATGCGTTCGAATGTGAAACTGCCTTCCATCGTGCCCCAGTGCGTGAGCAGCGGCGCAAAGCTGTGATATTCAAATCGTCCGCCCGGGGCGATCGTGGGTTGTTGGCCAACCACGCCGTCGCCATCCACGTTGCGCACTTCGCCATCACCGTCAACGATCATCCAGTGCCGCTTGCGAAGAACTACGTTCTCATTACCGTCATTGGAAATCGTCACGTGGTACGCAAAGTTGTACCGCCCGCCCACTGGATCACTCGTTTCCGGAATGAACTGCGGCGTCACCCGAATGCGGATGCCGTTAGTGACAACTTCGGAACCGAGATTCGTGGTGGTTGCAGAGGGCGACGACATGGCAAGAAGTATAGGTGGCTCGACAGGCCGATCAAAGTCCCGCCGACACTTCTTTGCTTGCAGCGCGCTGCTGCCCAACAGGTATTTCAGGCAAGCAACGCCCGCAGCGCCGCGCCAGGATCGGGCTCGCGCATCAGGCTTTCGCCGACGAGTGCAATGTGAATTTCGTGCTTGGCTAGGCGGCGCATGTCAGCGAGCGTCCGGACACCACTCTCGGCAACCATCACGCGTCGGGTGGGGGCTTCCACCATGTCGGCCACCCGGAGCGCATGCCCAAGGTCGGTTTCCATGGTGGCAAGATTTCGGTTGTTGATCCCCAGCAGGCCGTACCCCGAGTGCGGAAACCCGACGTGGTTGATGACGCGCCATAGGTTGTCCAGATCATGGACTTCAAGCAGGGTGGTCATCTGCAGTTCCGTCGCCAAAATCTGGAAATCAATGATTTCACGTTCGTGCAGGCACTCGGCAATCAGCAGGATGGCATCCGCACCCGCCGCGCGGGACTCCCAGATTTGATAGTCGTCAATGATGAAGTCCTTGCGCAGCACCGGCAGCGGAACAACATCACGAATCGCATGGATGTACGAGAGGTCGCCACCGAAGAATTCATGGTCGGTGAGGCAACTAATCGCAGCCGCGCCGGCTTCGTAGTAACTTCGTGCAATGGCGACCGGATCGAAATCCTCGCGAATCACCCCGGCTGACGGGCTCTTTCGCTTCACCTCGGCAATGACTCGCATGGAGTTTGGATGCCGATCATCCACCACGCTTCGAAAGAAATTGCGCGGGCGCCCAAGTTCAGAGATGCGCTCTTGCAATTCGCTCAATGGCACCTTGCGCTTGGCATCAGCTACCTCACGGCGCTTGTGCTCGACGATGTGCTTGAGAACGGGAACCATCGGTGTTGTCGCGTGTACAGCGCTGATCGGTGATGCGGCAATGGCCGCCGCTCCCGTAAGCGAGGTGGTGGAGTCTACGCCGATGAGCATGAATTGGTCGCTCGTTGGCTGGGGCGTATTGGCAATTCTCGCAGTGGCGGTAGTGATGCGCGTCGAGTGGTTCCGCGCCTCGCCGCGCGTGGGGCCAGCGTGGCAACTACGCGCTGAACCAAGTGTGTTTGGATTTGGCGCCGCCTTCCTTGCGTCGGCTGTTGGTGCGCAACTCCTCACCATGGCGTTCAGACTCAATGACGAGTCGCCACCACTGATGCAGAAATCACTGCAAGGAATTGGCGCGCACGGCGCGCAACTTGCGGTGGTGGCGTTCATCCTGTTAGCACGACGCTTTCGCCCGCGCGGCGCAAGCACCGCAGTGACGCGTGGCGGTGTTCACCAGCATCCGCGCGCGGTACTGGAATCGGTCATGATGGCTGTCGCGGCGGCACTGTTACTGTGGCCGGTGATCCAGGCGGTTGGTGGATCGATTGGTGCCATCGAGCGCTGGTTTGGAACTTCAACTCCCGCTGTTGGGCATCAAACCATTGAAATCCTCCTGAAAGCTGGCGCCCATGATCCGTGGTGGTGGCTCACCATTGCCAGCGCGGTGGTCTTGGCGCCGCTCGCCGAAGAGTTCGTCTATCGCGGACTCTTGCAACAAGGACTCAAAGCCATCGGATTAGGTACAGGCACCGCCATCGTGATTACCAGTTTCCT
>DBCE01000149.1:0-2442 GCA_002292895.1 Phycisphaerales bacterium UBA966 | reverse complement strand
CTCACCACGCTGTTCATTCTTGCCGTTGGCTGGGGCATGCTCTATGAGCGCACTGGCCGCATGGCAGCACCAGTGCTGGCGCATGCCATCTTCAATGCAACGAATGTGCTCATAGCGTTCAACAATTAGCACGCACCACTCGCAGCGTTACGCGCCGTTATGCCAACTGCGCCCATCGCGCGCCAACAAGTCGTCCGCAGCTTGCGGTCCCCATGAGCCGGGTGCGTAATTACCGTGGATTCCTGCACGCAACGGCTCACTCGCTGCGCCGATGAATGGCATGACTGCACGCCACGCATCTTCGGTTTCCTCGCGAGTCTTGTAAAGCGTTTGATCTCCGCGCATGGCGTCCACCAACAGCGGACCGTATGCCTCAACGGAATCGTTGCCGAATTCCTTGCGATAGTCCATCACCATTTCAACCGGTCGAAGCGCGAACGAAGCGCCCGGAACCTTGCTATTGAAGCGCAAACTGAAACTTTCGCCCGGCGCAATCTGGATGATCATGCGATCGGCCTGAATAGGCGCCTTGTTCATCGATCGGAACAGATTGGCAGGCGGTTCCTTGAACTGAATCACCACTTCCGTGCGCTTGGTTGCCATGCGTTTACCGGTACGGATATAGAACGGAGTCCCGCCCCAACGCCAGTTGTCGAACGTAAATCGCAGCGCCGCAAACGTCTCCATCGTGGACCCGGCAGCCACACCAGGTAGTTCGTGGTACGCACCTTCCGTGACACCGGCGATGTCACCCGCCGCGTACTGGCCAAGTGCCACCGCACGTGCTGCCTGTGCTGCGGATGGCACTTGAATGCTCTCCACAATCTTGCGCTTCTCTGCGTTGATCATCGCCGGCGTCCAACTTGATGGCGGATCCATTGCTACAAACGCCATCACTTGCAGCAGGTGACTCTGCACCATGTCGCGAATGGCACCCGTTTGGTCATAGAACGCGGTGCGTGAACCAACGCCCAATGTTTCCGATGCAGTGATCTGCACGTGATCAACAAAGTTTGCGTTCCACACCGGCTCAAAGATTGCGTTAGCAAAGCGGAATGCCAGCAGGTTTTGAACTACTTCCTTGCCTAAATAGTGATCAATTCGATAGACCGCGTCTTCCTCAAAGACGCGCCCCAACGCGCGGTTCAATGCCCGCGCGGAATCCAGGTCATGGCCAAACGGCTTCTCGATCACCACTCGTTGCCAACTGCGCTTGGCAGGATCAATGCTGCACCAACGCTTGCCTTCAGTCACCAAGTCTGCTGCGTCAATTTGCGCGATGATTGGTTCGTAAAGATCCGGTGCCACCGAAAGATAAAAGAGGATGTTTCCCCCTGTGCCCGCTTTGGCATCAAGCGCATGAATGGCGCTGACAACGGCTGGCCACGCTTCAGCGGTGGCCGCATCGCCAGCGATGTAGTGAATCCGATCCGCAAGCGCTCGCCACGCCGCTTCCTCAAACTCGCCTCCCAGCGCCTTGCGTGCGTCACGTGCAAGGTCCTCACGGAACTCTTCGTTGGTCTTGGCGCGCCTACTGACGCCAAGCACCTGAGTGCGCGGGTCAATGGCACCACGCCGGTTCATTTCATAGAGCGCGGGAATCAACTTTCGGTGCGTCAGATCGCCTGATGCACCAAGAATGACGATGACACATGGATCGATACTTGCCACGGCGCGGATCCTACGGAAATCGAACGCCATGCATAACAAGCGGCAATTTGCGTACGCGGTGTGCAGACACCCACGCACCCCCGTCACCTCATCACAATGCCGTTACGCCGCGCCGCGCGCTTCGCGCGGGTGGAATCGATCGATGGTCTTACGCAGATGACTTCGATCGACATGCGTATAGATCTGCGTCGTGCCGATGTCCGAGTGCCCAAGCAACTCTTGAATCACACGCAAATCAGCCCCGCCGGCCACCAAGTGCGTTGCAAAGGAGTGGCGCAGCAAGTGTGGATGCACCCCACGAATACCAGCAATGCGGGCGTACTTCCCAACAATTTGCCAGAGAGCCACGCGTTCAATGGGGCGCCCAGTGTGTGAAAGGAACAATCGAAACGCATCGCGCGCATCCGGAAACCGCGTCAAGTGCGGCCGCAATTCTGCCACGTACGCCTTCACTGCATCAATCGCTGGAACACCAATCGGAACAATCCGCTGCTTGTTTCCCTTGCCAATGACATTCACAATTCCAAGCGTTTCATTGAAGTCATTCATCTTCAGCGTGCCCACTTCACTGGCACGCAAGCCTGCCGCGTACATCACTTCCAACATGGCGCGGTCGCGTAGCCACAGCGCCCCATGTTCAGGGCCGGGCGTTTCCACCAACTTCTTCATCTGCCCAGGCGTCAGCGTCCCTGGCAACTTCTTCCAAGTGGTTGGTCGTTCGAGCAGCCGCGCCGGGTCTTTCTCAAGCTTGAAATTAGCGTGCATCCAGCG
>DBCE01000182.1:1766-2641 GCA_002292895.1 Phycisphaerales bacterium UBA966 | reverse complement strand
TAGTGGGAACGGTGGACTGGCCGTCGTAGTTGTCTCCCCACGCCCGCACGCCACCGTCTTGGCGCAGCGCAAGAGTGTGGCCCTGGCCCCCCGCGACGGCGGTGCACGCCCCGAGGTCAGTCGGAACGTTGCACTGGCCTAACCAGTTGTCTCCCCACGCGCGCACGATGCCACCAGCGTGCGCGGTCTGCACCGCCCCCGCCGCGGCGAGGAGCGTCACCATCGAGCCGGTGCGAACGGAATGCGACAAGGTCATGGAACTGTTGTTCGTGAGCGTGGTCTTCATGGTGGGTCTCGTCTCGGTGCAAATAACCGCGCAAGGGAGGCGCGGCTACTTACAGAAACGCAAGTTCCATCCCCAACCCATCAGAGCAACCGCCTCCAGAGGCGGGCATTCCAAAATGTTTCTTGAGGCAGCGCCCCGTTACCGGCGAACAGGCAGCGGCCAGCCGATCACACACACCGAGGAAAGCGGCGGATACTCGATGGCTATCCGGTAGACGCGGAAGTCGGCGAGCGTGGTGCCCAGCATGGCTGCGCCATGTGCCAACAGCGCCCGGTATGTCTCGCCCCGGCGGCCGAGCGATGCCGCGAGCGCAGACGAATCCAACTCCATCAACTTCGCATTGCAGCGCAGGCGGATCTGGCGGCTGATCTGGTCGCCGGCTTCGCGCGGGCGTTCCGCCTTGTAGAGATCACCTTCCACCGGACCGCCGAGCGGCACATCGCGGTGAATGAGGACGTCGTAGACCATGCGGCCGCACGGGATCTCGATGGGATTCGCAAACTCAGCGCAATCGTCGGGATCCACGCCGTCGGTCCACATTGGCCCGACCGCCGCACTCATCTCTGCGAAACTGAAGTACATCGGCTCG
>DBCE01000182.1:0-1759 GCA_002292895.1 Phycisphaerales bacterium UBA966 | reverse complement strand
GCCACGAGAGGCACGCCCGCCGAGAAAGTCGAACTGCACCCGCTCGTTCTTGCGGCTCACTTGAAGCTCATCGTCTGTGATGCCTTCGGAGGAGAGTTCTGGCACAAGCGGCGCGCGGCTCGCATCAGGCGGAAACGAAGCTTGGCCCGCCGACCGCTCCACGCTGTCCTTGTTCCACGTCATCATCTGGCGATAGATGGGGTTCGGTCCGGCAGACAGGTGGCGCTCCGGTGCATCGATGAGCCGGACCGCCGCCACGGCCGCGAGCCCCGCGGTGCGCGAAGGGGCAATCAAGGACGCGGACAGGCAGGCATGGTCATAGATGCCGAACGATGCGCGGTTTGCCTCGGCAGCCTGTTTGCGGAGGGCAACCATCCGTTGCTCTGCGCTCTCCGGTTGCTCCATGGTCTGCATCCACTGCGAGAGATCATTGCGCGGAATTCCGTTGCTCGCGATGAACCGTTCGAACTCATCGAGTGCGCGCTGCAACTCCGCCATGTCCGCTGCCGGGAGATTGAGTTGCGCCAGCGCTTTGTTCACCAGTATCCACGCGCGCTGACCGGGGAACACGTCAAGCAAGCCATACTCATCTTTGGAGAACGCGGTCTTGAAGACGCGCCAACCGAGTGTCTTGTCGAGTCCAAGGATTCGAGCCGCCGCGCGACCGCCCTGATGCACCTCGATCCGCTGCCCGATGGCACGCGCGAGCGCCGTGCGGACATACCCCAGCAAATCATTAAATCGCTGGACGAGCGCGGGCGGAAGTGGGATGTCAGCGGGCACTTTGTCGGGGGAGATTACCGCAGCGCGCGCCTATCATGCTGATTCTGCCGCGTGGTGGCAGACCCCATACACCGCCTTGGAGCACTCAGAACATGCGTACCCGACTTGCACTCGCCTTTGCCGCACTCGCCACCTCTGCCGGACTCGCCATGACTGCTGCCGGTCCCGCCACCTTCTCTGGCGAGGCATATCCGCTCGAGACCTGCCCGGTCTCCGGTGAGAAGCTTGGGAAGGATGCCACGGTGGTTGTCCTTGAGGGCATGAAGGACAAGACCTTGGACGGCACGCAGGTGAAGTTCTGCTGCGGAAAGTGTGCCGCCTCGTTTAAGGCTGAGCCAGAGAAGTACCGCCCGGCGATGAATGACGCCATTGTGAAGGCTTCTCCCGCGTATCCACTGAAGACGTGCTTAGTGATGAACGGCGATGCACTTGATGCCGATGCCAAGACTTTCGTTTGGCAGAACCGTGTCTACAAGTTCTGCTGCGGAAAGTGCGTCAACAAGTTCAAGAACGATCCAGCCAAGTTCGCCGCTGACTATGAGAAGCAGGTAGTTGCTACGCAGAAGACTTCCTACAAGGCCACCACGTGCCCGATCAGTGGCAAGCCACTCGGCGATGGCGCCGTTGACGTGGTGGTGAACTGCTCGCTCGTTCGCACCTGCTGCCCTGGTTGCGTGGATGCAGTGAAGGCCGATCCAAAGGCGGCCATCACCAAGGTAAGTGGTGCAGTTGCTGCGCCCGCGGACACAAAGCCTGCCGACAGCAAGAAGTGATCTTGACCGCAATCACGCGTGCGCTGGAGCAGGTGCTCCACGCACGCGTGATTGTGTTTTTGGGGCGTGATTGAAGGGGGTTGATCACGTGCCGGTGTTCCGGCAGAGCACGCGGTCACGCGTCCCGATACGTTGCGACCGAAGGCGATCGCAAGGAATGCATCGTGTTGCAGCCGTATGGGGCTTGCTCACCACGAAAGGCG
>DBCE01000114.1:5468-5967 GCA_002292895.1 Phycisphaerales bacterium UBA966 | reverse complement strand
TGTCAAGTTTTGGTAAGGTTCCTCGGTTAGCGTCGAATTAAACCACATGCTCCACCGCTTGTGCAGGTCCCCGTCAATTCCTTTGAGTTTTAATCTTGCGACCGTACTCCCCAGGCGGCATACTCATCAGTTTTCCTACGGCCGGAATGGAGTCAAACCACTCCGACCAAGTATGCATCGTTTACAGCGTGGACTACCGGGGTATCTAATCCCGTTTGCTCCCCACGCTTTCGTGCCTCAGCGTCAGATTTGGCCCAGTCACCTGTCTTCACCTTTGGCGTTCCGATAGATATCTACGCATTTCACCGCTCCACCTATCGTTCCAGTGACCTCTACCAACCTCAAGACGCATGGTTCGCCAAGCAATTCCACGGTTGAGCCGTGGGATTTCACAAAGCGCCTATGCATCCGCCTACGCACCCTTTAAGCCCAGTGATTCCGATTAACGCTCGCACCCTCTGTATTACCGCGGCTGCTGGCACAGAGTTAGCCGGTGCTT
>DBCE01000114.1:5027-5392 GCA_002292895.1 Phycisphaerales bacterium UBA966 | reverse complement strand
GGGCTTCATCCTGCACGCGGCATTGCCCCGTCACGCTTTCGCGCATTGCGGAAGATTCGTTACTGCAGCCTCCCGTAGGAGTCCGAGCAGTGTCTCAGTCTCGATGCGGCGGGCCGTGCTCTCACACCCGCTACCCGTCTTCGCCTTGGTGAGCCATTACCTCACCAACTAGCTGATAGGAGATTCCCCACTCTCAAGGCGGTAAACCTTTGATCTCTCGACCACATCGGGTATTGATCCGGATTTCTCCGGGGTATCCCCGACCTCGAGGTATGTAGGAATCTATTCCTCGCCCTTTCGCCACTATGTATTGCTACATCGTTCGACTTGCATGTTTTAGCCATGCCGCCAGCGTTCAATCTGAG
>DBCE01000114.1:2725-5021 GCA_002292895.1 Phycisphaerales bacterium UBA966 | reverse complement strand
TCTGAGCCAGGATCAAACTCTTCAATTAAGTTCTCTACTCTGCGGGTAAACCCGCTTTGCTTCGAATGAAGGTTGCCTGGCGATCCGTCCATAGGACGGACCGGTCTTTTATCGTCAGTCCACACTTACGTGTTCTGACGTGCCGAGATGGCAATCTCGGCAATTTTTGGACATCCATTCGCCTCACTTTCAAGCGTTTTACAGCTTGAAAGGTAGGAGATGGCTGTGGATATAACCATGTCTTCGTTTGGCTTCACGAGAGATGTCCAGGCAGTCGACTGTGATCGACTGCTTTGCCTGCATTTGCAGGCTGACGTCGTGAACCCATCGTGATGAGTCCCGACGCCGGCGCATCCTCGCGGCGTTCCAACTGTTCACTTGTCAAAGAAAGGCCGCGTCGGACGAATCCGAAGCGGGTCGCGAATTGTAACGAAATCAAAGTTGCCGTCAAGGGGGTTGGGTGCCCCAGGCAAGGAATTTCCCAAGGAAAATGCACCGCCGCATGGGCGCCGGTGGCGTTCCGAGTCTCCATCGCCCTTGTGGCGGCCTGAATGGTCGGATTATAAGAGGGGCTCAATAAGTACGCAAGCAGAAATGTGCATATTGGGCACCAATTTCAGTCCTTGACACTGACCACCGCGGCGCTCACCCGCACCGCCCCTGCCCCGCGGAGCACCGCCGCCGCCTCGGCAAGCGTGGATCCAGTGGTGCGAACATCGTCCACCAGCACCGCATGCCGCCCTGCAACGCGCCGCGCACACCGCCGTGCACTGAATCGTTGCGCGCGCGCCATACGACCAGCACGCGCAGCAGCATCAACCTGCGTTGCACCAAGCCGTTGCCGCAACGCCATGCAACATCGCGCACCACATGCGCGTGCGACGGCTGCAGCAATGGCACCTGCATGATCGATGCCACGCGCGCGCGTGCGCAACCACGGCGATGGCACCGGAACAATCACTACATCACGATCACCCCGTGAAATCAGGCCACAATCAAGTAACTGCTGTCCGAGCGCAGCGCCAAGTGTTTCCGCCATTGACTCCCATCCGGCGTGCTTCACATCAACAACCCAGGAACGCAACGTGCCTTCATGCGCACCAAGACGCACGATCCATTCCGGCGCAGTATCACCAGCGCGGCGCGTTGGACATCGACACGCTCGCTCCTGCATCGTCACGCCACAACGCTCGCACCATGTCCAGGGCGGATCCGGGCGAAATCGCGCGCGACGCAGTGCATCGGCTGGCGCGGGAAGGCCGCGGCCGAGCAATTCGTCAGCGATGGCTTGCAGTTGTCGCAAAAGAACAGTCACCGCGTCAGTATGGACGCGGTGACTGAAGTACTCGGGATTTACTGCGAAAACTCTTCGCTGTCACCAGTCTCAGCTTGCTGCCATCCGGCGCAGCACGGTGTGCAGAATTCCGCCGTTACGGTAATAGTCAACTTCGACCGGCGTATCGATGCGGCAAAGCGTTTCAAACTGCACCTTGGTGCCATCGGTCTTCACCGCGGTGACCTCAATCTTCTGCCGCGGCTCAACGCGATCATTCACCGCGATGCTGAATGTTTCGGTGCCATCAAGGCCCAGCGTCGCGGCGGTTTGGCCATCAAGGAATTGCAGCGGAAGCACGCCCATGCCAACAAGGTTCGAGCGATGAATACGCTCGTAACTCTCAGCGATCGCAGCCTTCACCCCTAAGAGCATGGTGCCCTTTGCAGCCCAATCGCGGCTGGAACCCATGCCGTAATCCTTGCCTGCAAGCACCACCAGCGGAATGCCCTTGGCCTTGTACGCCATGGCCGCGTCGTAGATGAACTTCTCCTTGCCGCCATCGGTGAAGTCGCGGGTCCAACCGCCAGTCTTGTCCGACGTGATCTTGTTGCGGATGCGCGTATTCGCAAACGTTCCACGCGTCATCACGCGATCGTTTCCGCGGCGGCTGCCGTAACTATTGAACATCGACACGCTCACGCCGTGCTCCGCAAGGAACTTGCCTGCAGGCGAATCCGACTTGATGTTGCCGGCCGGGGAGATGTGATCGGTGGTCACGCTGTCGCCTAAGAACGCCAAGCAGCGCGCACCGGAGATCGGCGCGATGGTGCCCACTTGCATCGACATACCCTCAAAATAGGGGGGATTTTGAATGTACGTGCTCTTGGAATCCCACGGATACATCTCGCTTGAAGCAGCGGCAATGGCGCGCCACTCTTCGCTGCCTTCAAAGACGTGCGCGTACTCATGCGTGAACTGCTCACGCGTCACGAACGCGGCGACCGCGTCGTCTACTTCCTT
>DBCE01000114.1:0-2641 GCA_002292895.1 Phycisphaerales bacterium UBA966 | reverse complement strand
CCGAGCGGTTCGGTGGCAAGATCAATGTTCACCGTGCCAGCGATCGCATAGGCCACCACCAACGGCGGACTTGCCAGGTAATTCGCCTTCACATCTTGGTGAACGCGCGCTTCGAAGTTGCGATTGCCGGAAAGGACGCTGGCCACCATCAGGTCGCCATCCTTGATTGCCTTACCGATATGGTCCGGCAGCGGTCCGCTGTTACCGATGCACGTGGTGCATCCGTAGCCGACGAGGTAGAAGCCAAGGTCCTCAAGCGGCTTGAGAAGACCACCCTTTACCAGGTAATCCGTGACCACTTTGCTACCAGGCGCAAGGCTCGTCTTCACCCATGGCTTGCGAGTGAGTCCCTTCGCTGCAGCCTTCTTGGCAACAAGTCCAGCGCCAATCATGACGTTCGGATTGCTGGTGTTGGTGCAGCTGGTGATGGCAGCAATGACGATGTCGCCGTGGGTGAGTTGATACTCATTGCCAGCTTCATCGCGGACGGCCACTTTGCTTGGCGCGATAGCAACAGCGGTACCACCTTCAGACTGCATGCCGGCTCCGGGCTTGCCGCCAGCACTGGATTTCTCCAAGAATTTAGGCAATTCGCGCTGCCACGCAGACTTCATTTCGTTGAGCGGAACGCGGTCCTGCGGGCGCGCTGGACCAGCGAGGCTGGGGACGATCGAAGCAAGATCAATGTCGACGACTGCGGTGTAAGTGATCTTGGATGAGTCCTCGCGCCACAACATATTGGCCTTGCAGTACTGCTCAACCGTCTTGATGAGCTCTTCGCTGCGACCCGAGAGACGCATGTAATCGAGCGTGTGATTGTCGACCGGGAAGAAGCCGATGGTGGCGCCGTATTCCGGTGCCATGTTGGCGATCGTTGCGCGATTGGCCAATGACATTTCGGCAAGACCGGGGCCGAAGAACTCCACAAACTTGTTGACCACGCCGAACTTGCGCAGGATCTGCGTGATAGTGAGAACCAGGTCCGTCGCCGTGGTGCCTTCCGGCAACTTGCCAGTGACGCGCACGCCAACCACCTCAGGAATCAGCATGTAAATCGGTTGACCAAGCATGACCGCCTCGGCCTCAATGCCACCAACACCCCAGCCAACCACGCCCAATCCGTTGATCATGGTGGTGTGACTGTCGGTGCCAACAAGGCTGTCCGGATAGAGGACCCCGTCCTGTTCCCAGACCACTTTTGCCAAGTATTCAAGGTTCACTTGATGCACGATGCCGGTGGCTGGCGGCACCACGCGGAAGTTTGAGAGCGCCTTCTGGCCCCACTTGAGGAACTCGTAGCGCTCCTTGTTTCGATCAAACTCCAGTTCGCCGTTGATGGTCAACGCCATGCCGCTTGCAAACGCATCGACCTGCACACTGTGGTCAATGACTAGGTCGCACGGAACCAGCGGGTTCACCTTCTTTGGATCGCCGCCGAGGCGCTTCATCGCGTCGCGCATGGCAGCAAGGTCCACCACGCATGGGACACCGGTGAAATCCTGCAATACCACGCGGCCGGGCATGAACGGGATTTCCTCTTCGGCCACCTTCGCGGGGTCATAGTTGCAGATCTTCTGCACGTGTTCTTTGGTGACGATGCGGCCGTCGCAATTGCGCAGGCACGCTTCGAGCAACACGCGGATGGAGTACGGCAAGCGTTCAATCGGCCCGAGCGACTTGAGTGCATCGAGGCGGTAGTAGGTGCGGTCGCCGGTAGCGGTCTTCAGCGTAGTGCGCGCATTGAAGGGATCGTGGGTGGTCATAGACCCGCCATTCTAGGAAATAGGTGCCGTTCACCACTGTCCCTAATTTCCACGATAAATGGAGACAGTGGTACAAGGCACCTATTCATGCCCGCCGTGCTAGGAATCCAATCGGCAACGGCGTCGACCCGTTCATGGCAAGGTCGGCGAGCGCTTCACCAAGTACTGGCATGAACTTGAATCCGTGACCGCTGAATCCGCACGCGATCCATGTGCGCGCGCAGCCCGGCATGCGGTCCACGATGAAGTGTTGGTCGGGGCTGTTGGTGTACAGGCATATCGCGCTTGCTAACGCAGGACCAGCGGCGGCGGGGATGAACTCGCGGGTGATGCTTCGGATCTCTTCAATCTCGTCAGTAGTGGCAGGCACGCGCGGCGCGTCTGGGTCGCACGGTGTTCCAGCTCCGTGCAGCGCGATCTTGACGCCGCCAGGCGCGTCTTGGCCGGGGGCTGTGGGGATTCCGTAGATACCAGGGAGCGTGTGACCAACTGGTTTGATGTCGGTGGCGGGAAGTGATTCGCCGTTGTGTGCAGCGCTATGAGCGTGATGTGCCTGCGTTTCCTGCTCGCCCTGCGCGATGGATCGATCGATGTACCACACCGGCATTCGCGGCGATGCGCAGAGCGCTGCATCACACGGCGCAAGCCACACGATGGGCACGCGCAGCGGCGTGAGCGTGACGCCAAGCGTGCGCGCCAGGCTCGGTGTCCATGCACCTGCGGTGATGATGAGCGAACCAGCTTCGTACGTGCCGCGATCGGTGCGGACCTGCACTCCATTGGCTGTTTCAGACCATTCAATGACGCGCTCGCCCTCATGGATATCAGCGCCATGCGCGCGCGCGACGCGGACAGCGGCGGCCACTGCGCGTTCTGGG
>DBCE01000212.1 GCA_002292895.1 Phycisphaerales bacterium UBA966 | reverse complement strand
TGCTGGCGACTTTGATCGCAATGGAATCGTTGATGGATTTGACCTCGGCTCGTTGCTTGCAGGATGGGGACCGTGTCAGTGACCTCACGCGTCGCACTGTCAACCCTGGTGTTCGCCATCACGGCAAGTGCGGGTGCGGGGACCAGCACGTGCGTTGGCGACTTCGACAACAATGGCATTGTGGACGGCGTCGATCTTGGGCGGATCTTGAGCGCTTGGGGAACACCCGAGCTTGACCTATCTGGCGACGGCAACGTCGATGGCATTGAACTTGGGATGGTTCTTGCCGGATGGGGCTCGTGCCCAGTGCCCGTCGAGTGGTCGATCGTTACCCAGTTGACGTCAACATCCACCATTGCACTTGACGCCACGGGTGCCACGGTGAAGACGTGGACTGGCGGCGGTCAGGGCGCCAGTGTGGCGTACCTACGACCTGATGGCTCACTCGTTCGTCCGTGCGTTTATCCCGGCGGATCGCTCAGTTCTGCGGGTCGAGGCGGTCGAATTCAGATCTTTTCACCATCAGGAACACTGCAGAATGATTTAGTGGTTGCCACAAGCACGTCGCAGCAGCACCACGACATTCGGCCAATGCCGAACGGAAACATTCTCTGTGTCGTCTGGGACGTTCGATCGGTAGCGGAACAAACCGCTGCTGGTCGGATCAACGCTACGGCCTCGGTGTGGTCTGAGCAGATTTTGGAACTCAAGCCCACTGGCACCAGCACCTATGACATCGTGTGGCAGTGGAAGGCGTGGGACCACCTTGCGCAAGATGTTGCACCCGGGTCTGCAAATTACACCGTCGTTGCAAGTCATCCAGAACTGATCGACGCCAATTACAGCCCCGCCGCCTCACCAGTTGATTGGATTCACATGAATTCCATCGACTACAACGCCGAGCGCGACGAGATTGTGGTGAGTTCGCGTTCATGGTCAGAGCTGTGGGTGATTGACCACTCAACAACTACTGCGCAAGCTGCTTCGCACACTGGCGGCGCGCGTGGTCGTGGTGGTGATCTTCTCTATCGATGGGGAAATCCATTGGCCTCGCGCCGTGGAACGACTGCCGATCGCAATTTCTATGTGTGCCACTCTGCCACGTGGATTCCCGCCGGAATGCCGGGAGCGGGCAACATCATGGTGTTCAACAATGGCGATCGCACCGGCAATACCAACGATTGGTCACAGGTCGTTGAACTTGCCCCGCCGCGTGATGCATCGGGTGGCTACGTTGTTCCAGCGACTGCAGCGTTTGGCCCAACAACCCCAACGTGGTCAGTGGGCAGTGCGGGCGCATTCTTTGGCGGTCCAACGCAATGCGGCGCATTCCGTACACGCAGCAACACTACGCTCATCACACTGACTTCTTCCGGCACGCTGTTTGAAGTGGACTCTGCGGGGAACACCGTTGCTACGCGGACCCTCACTGGCAGCGTCGCTCGGGTACCGCGCTATCGGCTGGTGAATGGCCTGTGGATTGGGCCATGATGACTGCCGCCGCATCCCTGCTACGGCGCTTCTAACTCACGCGCTGTCGCGCCATTTGCCATACCGCTGCTCGTACACTCGCGAGTTGTGACGGCATCACACCACATCCTTGGTCAATCGCGCGCGCTTCGTGCACTCGGGTGTGCGCTTGCAAGTGGGCACGTGCACCACGCGTGGATCTTTCACGGTCCGGCAGGGGTAGGGAAGTTTCGAACCGCCGAGGAATTCGCGCGGATCCTGCTTGATCCAGCGAGTACTTCCAGCAATCGCGAACGATTCCAAGCGCCGCGCGATACCCCATGCGCACGACTGATTGATGCTGGCACGCACCCAGATTTCCACGTCATTCGCAAAGAGCTTGCCGGCATTAGCGAGAGCCGTGATTTGCGCGACCGCAAGCAAATGAACATTCCGCTGGAACTGCTGCGTGAGCGAATGCTCGGTGGCGTTACCAGTAGCGGTCGCCATCACGAGAGCGGAGTATTCCGCACCGCAACGCTTGGCCATGGCAAAGTGTTCATCATTGACGAGGCCGAACTGCTTGATGCGGATGGCCAGAACGCCATGCTCAAGACTCTTGAAGAGCCGCCCGCCGGAACCACCATCGTGTTGGTGACGCAGCAGGAAGATCGTTTGTTGCCGACCATTCGCAGTCGATGTCAGCGTGTTGCATTTGGTCCACTTGGCCCACAAGAAATGGCGCAGTGGTGGAACACCGATGGTCCGGCGCTTCCTGATGATGACAAGTCGTTCATCGATTCCTTTGCGGAGGGATCACCAGGCATGGCGACCCGCGCTGTTCAACATGGAATTGCCGCTTGGAACGCCGAACTTTCACCACTGTTTGACGCACTTGAAAGTGGCCGCTATCCACCGGGCCTATCAGACCGAATGGCTGAAATTGCCGACGAATTTGCGAAGTCGATTGTTGATGCAGACGACAGCGCATCGAAGGAAGCAGCAAATCGTTTGGGAGTGCGCTTGCTTGCGCAGTTGCTTGGACTGCGGGTCCGCCGCGCGCTGGCGGCTGCAGCGGCTTCCAGTGACACCGGCGCGTTGGAGCGCTGGGTTGGTGCCAGTGAAATCCTTGCTGAATTTGAACAGCACGTTCGTTCGGCTGTGAACTTGAAGCATGCATTCGCCAACCTGGTTGCGCAGTGGGTGACTCGACTGGCTCCAAAGCAGTCAGCGACCGGAGCGGGCCGTGGCCGCTGAGATTGAACGTGTCTATTTGCTGCGTGCGTTGCCGACACCGCTACCGCGTGGTGAAGTGTGGCGCATTGATCAGGGCTATCTACCACTCAGATCCACCGTGAATGATCAGGATTCACATAGCCCAGGCGCCCCAATCGCCCCGCATCAACTTGAAGGTCGTCTGCGGCGCATTACGCATTCCGATGGCTCGGTTGAGCACATTCACACCGTCAAGAGTGGCATCGGGTTGGTCCGTGAGGAAATTGAACGTGGGATTGATGCTGAGACATTTGCGCGCGAGTGGCCACGCACAATCGGCCGCCGATTGGAAAAAGTCCGAACACGAATATCGGTTGGCGACCGCCTATGGGAAATCGATCAGTTCACCCAGATTCCGCTGGTGCTCGCGGAGTGTGAGTTGCCGTCAACGGACGCTCCCTTGGATATCCCAGAATGGCTGG
>DBCE01000164.1:4162-4666 GCA_002292895.1 Phycisphaerales bacterium UBA966 | reverse complement strand
CGGGCGTTCGGCGCGGAAGAAATTAGGAATGGCAAACCACTTGACTGGCATCGGCAATTGTGCGGCGCGTGCAGCGGCCATGCGCGCAAGCGTTGGTGTGAATTCCGGGCGCAAAGCGTAATCATCACTTCCACCAGCGCGGCGGAAACTGAAGAGTTCGTTCACAATTCCTTCACCACTCTTCGCTGTGTACAGCTCCAGATGCTCAAAGGTGGGACCGTCGATTTCGTCGTAGCCAAACGCAATACTTGCATCGCGCCACGCGCCTTCAATGCGACGGCGGACAGCCATCTCGGCTGGATAGAAATCGCGGGTGCCTTTCGGAGATTGGAACTTCATAGCACTGTTTGGAGATTCATTGGGACCAACCGCAAACGCCATTCAGCGCTTGGCGGGTTTGATGATGAGCGCGCACGCCAAACCAGCCAACGTCCACGCAATCATTCCGTCAACAAACAAGACCATGGAGAATGAGTCGGGAAGGTGGAAGAAGTTCCAGACCAC
>DBCE01000164.1:3503-4085 GCA_002292895.1 Phycisphaerales bacterium UBA966 | reverse complement strand
CCGAACTTGCATGCCACGGCAATGATGGCGGCCAGAAGTCCGGTACCGAAGAGCTCAATCATGAAGCCGCGCACCAATACCGTGGGCGACATTGGGTCAACACCCTCGCGACGCAACAGCACCAGCATGAGTGGCCCCTTGCGGTGCTCTTCACGGAACGCGTTGGTAGCGATGGTGGATTGCTGCCCCGTCATGACTGCTGTGGCCGGGGGTGCGGGATAGATGTACGCACCGTCCGTGGCCGACGCGGACTCAAAGGTTGCTGCCAATCCGTCGCCGCCGGGGAGCGGCTTGATTGCAAAGTCATAGATACCAGTTGTCCAAGACACCGCGCCCCAGCCAAAGGCAAGAACCGTACCGACAACGATCGCAACCAGCATGCGTGTGGACATACATACAAGGCTAGCAAAATCGCGCGCGGGACTACTTCACTTCGGAAATTGCTACCGGCCGACGCGTTCGTGCGCAGCGAATGGCTGCCTCAAGTACCCGTTGTGTTTCATAGGCGTCCGCAAAATCAGGGATGGCTACCACTGGCTTCTTGCCGCCAAGCACCATGACCGTGTCCGCCGCCTGGCTCAC
>DBCE01000164.1:1706-3417 GCA_002292895.1 Phycisphaerales bacterium UBA966 | reverse complement strand
GGCATCGGTGCACATCACTCGGCTCCAACCGCGCAGGCGGGCGGGCAGCGTGTGATCCCACCACTGCAGTTCGTTCATGCGCTCAAAGTCAAACTTCAGGCTGCCCTTCTCGCCATTGATCTCAATCTGATTGCGATTCTGGTTACCCGTGGCAAGGCGCGATGCCTCAAAGCTTGCGATCGCGCCGCCAGACATGCGCGCCATGAAGAGGACCGCATCATCCACGGTGCTCTTACCCTTGCGGCTGCCACGAACGGCGCGCTTGGCGCCCTTGCCGGCAATGGCACCGCCGGTTGATTCAATGATGTCCCGCTCCTTGATGAAGGTCTCCTCAATCGCGCCCACGACTTCGGTCACTTCTTCACCGGTAATGAAACGAGCCATATCGATGATGTGAGCATTGAGGTCGCCATGCGCCCCGCTGCCCGCAAGTTTGCCTTGAAAGCGCCACAGGAGCGGCGTCGATGGGCCGCCCCAATCCTGGAGATAGCTCGCGCGTACATGGAAGATGCGGCCAAGTTTGCCTTCGTTCACCAACTGATGCGCAAAGGCCACCGCCGGGCAACGGCGGTAGTTAAACCAAACGAATGTCTTGATGCCCTTGGCGGCTGCCTTCTTGGCGGCATCGCGCATGCGGCGGGCATCGTCAAGGGTGCCCGCGAGGGGCTTCTCACACGCCACATGCTTGCCGGCGGCAAGAGCGGCGATCGAAACTTCCGCATGGACGTGGTTGGGGGTGCAATTGTCGATCAGGCCAATCTGCGGATCGGTGACCAAGTCTTGCCACTCATCGCTGCAGCATTGCCAACCCCAGCGCTGCGAGAATTCAGCCACATCCTGCACTTTGGTGCCAGCCACCGCCCGCATGTTCACCACCAACGGCAGGTCAAAGAACCGGGGGGCGGACATCCACGCATTGCTGTGGGCCTTGCCCATGAACTTGGTGCCAACGAGCCCGATGCCAAGGGTGGTGTGTTTGATTGGGGACGGCCGCTTGGTGCTGGTCTTCTTGCTCATCGGGGGTCGCGCTTTCTGTAGGGCGCGTATCCTACTAATCACCTATGGGAACTTCCGAACACACCGAAATGTCGTCCGCGATCACCGCCCGCCTTGCACGCATTGAGCACGAGCTCGCCGCAGCGCGACGCGATGCCATGCGTTGGCGCACTGGAACGATCATCTTGGGCGCGGTGGCACTTGCTGGCGGCCTGGTTGCTGCAACGCAGGTGGCACGCGTTGAAGACGTGATCCGCGTTCGACGCCTTGAAGTTGTTGGCGAAGGCGACAAGGTGGTCATGCTTGCGCAAGCTGGTGACACTGGCGGTCAACTTGATGTCTGGTCAAAGGGCGGCGCGAATGTCGTTCGTCTATCAGCCGGCACAGATGGTGGCGACCTGGCGATTTGGAATCTTGTCGGTAAGCCTGTCGGTGGTCTCTTTGCAACATCGACTGGTGGTCGCGTTGAAATCGGTGACGTTGACGGCACCACGCTGGCAACCTTCGCACGCGGCGAAGAAGGCGGCGCGCTCGTTCTGAATGGCTCGGGCAACAACGCCAGCAGTCTGCGCGCCGAAGCAGGCGCCGGTGGAGCAGTCATCAGTATGCGGCGCCCCGGTGGCGAACTTGGCATGCTTGCTGGTGTGGCTCAAGGTGCTTCGGTACTTTCGATGCGCAATCAAGCCGGCAAGGAAATCGTCTTTGCTGGCGGCGC
>DBCE01000164.1:0-1651 GCA_002292895.1 Phycisphaerales bacterium UBA966 | reverse complement strand
GCGTTCCTTGCAGTTGCTGGCGGACATCTGACTTTGAAGGACGGCGCGGGCGCGGTAGCTGTTTCGCTTGCAAGCGCGGGCGCTGGCAAGGGCGGAGCGATCGAAGTGCTCAATGGCTCAGGTGCTGCTGCCATTCTCATGGACACCAAGGAAGAAGGCGGCGGTCGATTCATGGTTGGAACTTTGACCGGCGCACCTGCATTCATGGCAGAAGCAAACGGATCAGCAGGAACGCTCGCCGCATACATGCAAGAGCGACGCGTGGCCGCCATCGGCGGAGGCAAGACGGGCGGGCTCATGAATCTGCTCGACACCACCGGTCAGGCGATCGTGGTCGCTGGAGCTGCGGTTGATGGCGACGGTGGCGCGATCAGCGTTCGCAATTCGCACGGTGTGCAGATCGGGCGCCTTGGCGTTGATGCTGCTGGCGCCGGCGAACTGGCCGTCTACAACGCATCGGCCACTATGAAGAAGATCATCGAAGCGCCGACGGCTGCTGCAAAGTGAATGTGAGCCCCCAATGACTACTACTGTTCAAGACATCGCCCGTGTTGTATTGGAAGAGATCATCCCTGCATCGGGAAACACGCCCGCACGCGTGCGCATTTCCATGCCCAACTCCGCGTACCGCGTGGAGTTGGTGCTGGTTGGTGATGCAGCAACGCTTGCAACCAAAGTAGGAAAGCGCATCAACGGTTCCGTGCGCGGCAAGGCTTTGCGCGCTTGGCACGCGAACGCAGGCGGATGCTTCATTGAGCCAGTCTGGGGCACGCCACGGATTGTGCAGGGGCGCGTGTTGGCGGTCGACGTGACTGCCAATGCCGTGCTTCTGGACCTGGCGTTCCCAGCGTGGGTGACCATTGAGCCGGCGCAAACGGCGGGTTCATGGCAGACCGGCGACATGTTGAACTTCTATGTCGAAAGCGGCATGACTTTCACGCCGACCGCTTAACAGCGGACGGGGCTGCAGCAGGCTGCATCGCAAGGAAATTAGCCAGAAGACGCGGACCTTCAACGGTGAGGAAACTCTCCGGATGAAACTGCACGCCCTCAAGCGGCGCTGCGCCAGCGGGGGCTTTCCAACGGATACCCATGATCTCATCACGCTCCGTGCGAGCGGTGACTTCAAAGTCCGGGTGAACCGTGGCTGGGTCAATCACCAGCGAGTGGTAGCGCGTTGCGATGAATGGGTTCGACAGACCAACAAAGAGTCCGCGCCCATCATGATGAATGGGACTGGTCTTACCGTGCACGGCGATGTCATTTCGGCGAACGGTCATACCGTGAACGTCGCCGATCGCTTGGTGACCAAGGCAGACACCGAGCGCCGGAATGCGCCCCTTGAAATGCGAAAGCAGCGCGCCGCTGATGCCGGCCTCCTTGGGCGTGCACGGGCCCGGCGAGATCACCAAGTGCGTGGGGGCAAGCGCCGCGGCGCCGGCGACGTCGATGGCATCATTGCGGATGACTTCGATGCGCAGTGCGGGATCAATCTCACTGAAGCGCTGGACGAGGTTCCAGGTGAACGAGTCATAGTTGTCAATCAGGAGGAGCACGGGAGGGCAATCATAGGGAGCGGGGAAGCGCATGGCGGTCGGAGTGCGTGCAGTCGTCCAGCCGCCCCCTCCGTTGCGCGCGGTTGAAGTGAGTT
>DBCE01000126.1 GCA_002292895.1 Phycisphaerales bacterium UBA966 | reverse complement strand
ACCGGCGGGTTACACCTACGCGCTCGCCACCTACACCGGTGCTGGTCAAGACGGAGTGAGTGGTGCCGAGGCAGTGATTTATCGAACAGACTTGATGACCGAAATTCCGTCGGCGCATGTGGACTTGCCAACGGGTGGAAGTCGAGACTCCGATCGCTGGCTCTTCCAGTTGAACGGCTACACATCAACCGCCGCGCGCTTCTACGTGTATGGATCGCACTTGAAGGCCTCTACTGGCACCACGAACGTGGATTCTCGACTCGCCGGTGTGCAGCTTCTGCGGTCGAACAGCGATGCGCTGGGTGCTGGGGTCCGCGCTCTTTACTGCGGTGACATGAACTTCTACACCAACACCGAGAGCGGCTACATAGCGTTCATGGCGGCAGGTAATGGTGCTGCAGTTGACCCACTCGGTACCGCCAATTGGACCGGCGCTTCCAATGCATGGAAGCACACACAGAGCCCGCGCGACATTCTTGCAAACGGCCTGATCGGTGGCGGAGTTGACGATCGCTTTGACTTCTGTCTTCCCACCACGCAAATGATGGATGGCAACGGCATCGCCTTCATTCCCGGGAGTTACCGTTGCGTAGGTAACGACGGTAATCACTACAACCTAGCTATTAATACTGGGGCAAATTCATACTTTCCTGGCGACTCGGCGCGCTCAAACGCGCTTGCTGCAAACCTCTTTGCCGCCGCCGACCACATGCCCGTGTTGGCAGACTTCCAAGTACCCGCATGGAACACCGCGGTGCTCGGCACTGTGCCTGCGCGCGTCATGCAAGGTGCTACCGCCGTCACCGCACAGGTGCGGGTCGCCAACGATGCTCCAGGCGACAACGTCATCGGCGTTGACGCGCTTGACTACACCGTCACCGGTACCGGAGTCCTTTCCGGCGCTCTCTCCGGCAGCGCGGTACTGACGCCCTCCTTCACCACGGTGAATGTCCCAGTCGTCACATCGACGGTCGGTCTACGCACCGGCACCGCCACGGTGACAAGTAGCAACGAAGCTGTTCAGAATCCCAGCATCGCGCTACCCGTGAGCGTGCAAGTGTTGCGGGTCAGCAATGCTTCGTTCTTGAGCACTGCAGATGCCAACACTGTCACCATCCCTATGTCTGCCTCGGTTGCGGGTCCAGCGGTCGATGCCTTGATCGCGGTGTCAAACTTTGGGTTCAGTGCCGATCAGGCAACCCTCGATATTGACTCGGTGCAGATTCCGAGTGGCCCGTTCTCCTACGTCAGTGGTGTGACCACCGGCATCGGTGCAGTTCCAGGAAGCGTTCGTGTTCGCTTTAATCCCACCGGCTTGATCCCTGGTGTCTACACCGCAAACGCCACCATTCAAGTGAGCGATGAAAATGTCCCCGGTGCCGCAGCGACGCAGATTGTTGCTTCGCTCAGCGCCACCATTGGCGGCGGTAATCCAGCCGACCTGAATGGCGACGGCGTGGTGAACGGTCCGGACCTCGGAATACTGCTCGCCGCTTGGGGCGGCTCCGGCCCCGCTGACTTGGATCAGGACGGCATCGTTGGTGGCGGCGATTTGGCCCGTCTGCTTACCAATTGGGGCTAATTCGTACAAGTTTCGCTCACTCACGCCATCATTGAATGCAGACTGACTGACCCCATGGTTCCGCATCCTTCTCGTCATCATGTTGGACTGACCGCACTTGCTGTGGCGTGCGCTGCGCACTGCGCATCAACCGTCGTCGCTGAAACGGCAGTGCTGCGATCAGTGGCCGATGTCACGCTCATTGAACCGAATGACGGCCTGCAATACGCGCTAGGCGCTGCCTACAACATCTATTGCGGTCGCGTCGGCGTGAATGGCGGCGGCACATTGCGTCGAGCAGTGGTGCGCTTTGACCTCTCATCGATACCCGCTGGCTCCACGATTCTTTCGGTGAGCTACAAGGCGTACATGAGTCAGACCAGTGCCGGCGCAAACGACTGCAAATTGCATCGCATGCTTGCTCCGTGGGGCGAGGGAACCAGCTTTGCATTCGGCGGCGGCGGAACCAGTCCAGAAGTGAACGACGCCACGTGGGCATACAACTTCTGGCCAACGTCAACGTGGGCTGTGCCGGGCGGCGTATTTGTTCCCACCGCCAGTGCCACCAAGAGTGTGAACGCAGTGGGCTTCTACACATGGGCTACCGTACCTGCCTTGGTAGCCGATGTTCAGTCGTGGATCGATACGCCCGCCGTCAACTACGGCTGGGTGATGGTGGGCAACGAAGCCACGCTGGAAACTGCAAAGCGCTTTGATTCACGGGAAAGTTCCGACATTACCCACCATCCAACAATCACCGTGGTTTACACGCTTGCATCAGCAGTGCCCGGCGATTTGAACGGCGATGGCAAGATCAATGGCGTGGACCTTGGAATTCTGCTTGCTGCCTGGGCCGGAACTGGGCCAGCGGACTTGAATCGCAACGGCATTGTGGAAGGCGCTGACATTGGAATCTTGTTGTCCAATTGGCAACCGTGATGTGCGAATGAAGATTGCACGGGCACTGCGCCGCGCCGCTCCCTGATTCAAAATTTACGCAGTGACTTTCAACATCTTTGGAATGCCATTGACTGGGCGATCGTTCGCACACTCAACCGCGGCGATGGCATCAACAACTTCGATGCCCTTGGTCACCTTGCCGAACGCCGTGTACTTGCCATCAAGATGCGGTGCGCGGTCGAGGCATATGAAGAACTGGCTACCCGCGGAATCTTCATGAACGGAGCGCGCCATGGAAACCACGCCCTTCTCGTGCGGACGATCGTTGAACTCTGCGATGAGTTTCCACTCGGGTCCTCCGGTGCCATCACCCTTTGGGCAGCCGCCCTGAATCATGAAGCCAGGAATAATGCGGTGAAACCCGGTGCCCAAGTAAAAACCTTGCTTGGCAAGTTTCTGGAAGTTCGCCACATGATTGGGCGCCACATCTTCCCAGAGCTCAAGCTCAATGGTGCCGTGTTCAGTCTCGATTGTTGCGGTCGGGTACTTCTTGGTTGCCATGATGGCGCCAAGCGTAACGGGACGGCCGCTGCGGCGTGCGCTACGTTTGTGGCGCACGGAATGCGGCCATTACGGCGACATGAACTTGTGGATCGGACTTTCGATCGCGCGCGTGAGGAGCAAGTAACTCCGCTCCTTGGAAACAACCACTTCGCCACTCAGTAGCCAGGTGGTGCCGATCGGGCGTTGCCGAATCAGCTTCTCAAGTTTGTGCAGTGCCTTGGTTGGTAGCACTTCCATGGAGACTTCCGCGCCGTCATGCGCTCCGGATCCCGCTCGCGCGGTGTCCAGGCGCGCGCGCCACACGCCGGTGACTGGATCACGCAGCACGGACGCACGGCGTTCCTGAAAGCGTGTTGCCGGCGGCAGCAACAGGCTGCGTTCGTATTGCACGATGTCGCGCTTCACTGCAATACCCATGCCACTTGCAGCGATACCGGCGTCAAGCGATCGTTCCAGCGAATCCGCAAAGCCATCATCAAGGCCTGCAAAGATGGCGGGGTTCGGCTCGTGCGCACGTCGATCAACTGGCGCGTGTTTGGCTGGAGTTGCAGCAAGTTCCGCAGAGGCAAGATCTGCATAGGCTTCAATACGCGGTGGACGCGGACCTTCTGCTTGTACGGATGCGCGGCGAAGTTCTGCTGGAGCGATCCGTGCCAGCATGCCGGGCGCTGGTGGTGCACGCAGCGCCACCACTGCTACTGGCAGCAAGTAGGCACGGTCATCACATTCGTAGATGGAGCCAGTGACTTCAAAGAGGGTCGGTGAATCGACGCGCGGATCGTCGAGTATGGCTTTCACATCATCGGCGTGATCGCATGGCATCACAAAGAGCGATCGCGGCGCGCTGGTCACCATGCGGTCATTGAGGCGGAAGGTCAGCAGACCAGGCTCGCGCAGCGATGGTGCGAAGAATCCTTTGACGCTAGCGAGGAAGGTTCCTTCGCTCAGAACGGGCGCCTCGGACTGCACGCGCGGGGTTTCGGTCTTGGAGCGCTTCAGGAGCTCGGGGCTGGCGGTGCTTTGGGGCGCTGCCGTGGTCGGCATCATGCCGTTGCGACCAAACGGGTTCGATGGCCCGCCGCCAACTTGGGCGGCGCAGGGGGTCGCCGCAAGGGCGATAAGCAGGGCGGAGGCGAGGTTTGGGGTCTTTCGGATCATCCGAAGGGGTAGAAGTGAGTGATTCGTTGCAATCTTGGTGGGGCGGATCGCTGTTTGCGTTGACGCGGAGCGAGTGCTGTGCCACTATACGACTTCGGCCGGCCGCGTACCCAAGTGGCCTAAGGGGACGGATTGCAAATCCGTTATTCGTGGGTTCAAATCCCACCGCGGCCTTTACGCTCGAACAGCGCGACGCCTTGCAGGCGGCGCGCTGTCTCGCTTCATGGCCACGATGCGTCCCGGGCGGTGCCCGGTCCGCGGCGTCCGCGTGCGCGGCCGCCGGGCTTCGGCGCTGGGGCGGCAAATCCCACCGCGGCCTTTACGCTCGAACAGCGCGACGCCTTGCAGGCGGCGCGCTGTCTCGCTTCATGGCCACGATGCGTCCCGGGCGGTGCCCGGTCCGCGGCGTCCGC